>CAYWSS010000056.1:0-14724 GCA_964460505.1 uncultured Caldilineaceae bacterium
GGGGCAGGCCTCCGGGTTCCCCGGCGAAAAAAAATATGCTGGTAAATTGTTTCCCAAACCTTGGGATTGGATCGAGAACAACCCGCCCCGGTTGGGTGTAAATTGGGTGACGACCATGGACGTGGCCATTCGGGCAGTCAATTGGTTGTGGGGGTACTACTTTTTTAAAGACTCGCCCTCGCTTTCCGATGAGTTCTGCCTGGCCTTCTTTAAGAGCCTGCTGGTACATGGGCGGCACATTTTCACCAACCTGGAATATTCCGAAACGCTGACCAACAACCACTACCTGGCCAACATTGTCGGGCTGGTCTATTTAGGCATCCTCCTGCCGGAATTTAAAGAGGCCCGCCGCTGGCGTGCGTTTGGGTTGCAGGAACTGGAAAAAGAGATGTTTAAGCAGGTTTATCCCGACGGCGCCAACTTTGAGGCCTCAACCTGCTATCACCGGCTGGCTACGGAGATGTTCCTGTCGGCGGCGCTGCTGGCGCAGCGTAACGACCACACCTTCAGCCGCGCGTTTATGGCCCGGCTGGAAAAAATGGTTGAGTTTGCCGCCGGAATCACCAAACCGGACGGTACCGTCCCGCTAATTGGCGATAACGACAACGGCCGGCTGCACCGGCTCAAAGTATGGGCCGAGCCGGACAGAGAGTGGGTGGATCACCGTTATCTGGCGGCTATTGGCGCGGTGCTGTTTAACAGAGAAGACTTTGCCGCAGCCGCCGGTAACCAATGGGAAGATGCAATCTGGCTGTTGGGAGAAAAGGCGCGTAAAATGATGAAAGGTGAACGCGGAACCATGAATCAAACGGCTGTTGTGGCCTTAAGCGCCAAATCCTGCGCGTTTCCCGATGCCGGTCTCTATGTATTACGCGCCGGTGATTTTTATATGATTGTCGATGCCGGGGGCAACGGTCAAAACGGGCGGGGCGGCCACGCCCACAATGATGTTTTTAGCTTTGAATTGTACGCCAACGGCCAAACCTGGCTGGTAGACCCCGGCACCTACGGCTACACTGCCGATTACGCGGCGCGAAACCGCTTTCGCTCAACGGCATACCACAATACTGTGATGGTAGATGAGCAGGAGCAAAATCACTTTGATGCGCGGGTACTGTTCAAAATGAACAACGGCGCCCATCCCCGGGTGCTAACCTGGCAAACCGAATCCGGCTACATGCTGTTTGCGGGCGAGCACCGGGGATATGTGCGCCTGCCGGTCTCGGTTAAACATCGGCGGCAGTTTTATCTGGATAAAACAGACCGCTTTTGCTTTGCGCGCGATAGTTTGTTTTCCAACGGAGAACACCGGTACGTCTGGCATTTTCATTTGAACGCGGCCTCAGTTGAATGCGTTAACAACGGCCAGGGATTTGTACAAATGTGCGGCGGCGGGGGCTTGCTGGTAACATCGTGCTCTGGCGATGCAGCCCCGCTTGCCGGGCAAATCAAAGAAGGCTGGTTTGCTCCCGGATACGGCAGTCGCCAACAAATCCATGTGATTGAATATTCGGCCACTATGCGCGGCGATTTTGTCATCGATTGGATTTTTTACCCGTTTTCTGCAAATGGACCGCCTGCAATGGAACAAATCTCCAGGTTACGAGAGAAAGCTCAAGCAATAATCAAAACATCCGTAGTGCGGTAAAACAGCCTATGAAAATAATGATGCTCCTGATCAGTTACGACTTTCCGCCCGACATCCGGGTGGAAAAGGAAGCCCGGGCGCTGATTGCTGCCGGTCACCAGATTACCCTGGTGTGCGAAAATCGAAAAAATCGCCCGGCCCGCAAAACATGGCGCGGAATTGATATTATCCGGCTCAAACCCCAGCCGGTCTGGTGGCGCCGCCTCAATACGGCTTACCTGTTTTTGGCTCTCAAAAATCCTGTCTGGGAAAAGCAGATTGCCCGGCTTATTGAAGAGGAACGCCCCGACGCCATTCACGTGCACGACTTGCCGTTTGTGGGGGCCGGGGTGCGGCTGGCTAAAAAATTTAACCTGCCGCTGGTGGCCGATCTGCACGAGAATTTCCCGGCCTGGCTGGAGTTTCGGCGCGGGATTACCACCAACCCGCTTGAAAAATTAACCTTTAGCCCGGCCCGTTTTGCCGCCTTCGAGCGGGAAATTTTGCCCCGGTGCGATTATATTATTGTGGTGGTTGATGAAGCCGCCGCGCGGGTGCAGGCTTTGGGGCTGCCGCCCGACAAAATACGGGTGGTGGGCAACACCGAAGATACGCAGGCCATCCCGCCGCCGGATCAGGCGGTGACGCTGCCACCCTCGAAACTCACGCTGCTGTACGTGGGCGGCATTGGCCCGGACCGGGGGCTGGATACCGCCATCAAAGCTATGCCCCAAATTTGCCGGCAGGTGCCCGATGCCTCGCTGGTGGTGGTGGGCGATGGCATTAGTCGCGCCCCGCTGGAGCGGTTAACCGCCCAACTGAATCTAACCGGCGTAGTCACGTTTGAAGGCTACCAACCCTTCAACCGCGTTCACAGTTACATCCAGGCCAGCGACATCTGCCTGGTGCCGCACGTAGCCAGCCCGGAAATCAATACCACCATTCCGCACAAGCTGTTTCAATATATGGTCATGAAAAAACCGGTGCTGGTCAGCTCGGCCAAACCGCTGGCCAGAATTGTAACCGAAAGCAATAGCGGCGCCGTTTTTCAATCGGGCGACCCCAATTCTTTTGCCGCCGCTGCCCTGCAACTGCGTAACCTGGAATTGCGCCGGACAATGGGCCAAAACGGTCACCGGGCAGTGATGCAAAAATACAACTGGCAGCAAGACGGCAAAGTATTAACCGGCTTGTACCAGACGCTGGCCCAAAAAATGGAGCGTAAATTGTGAGCGGCGCCACGCTTAAAATTTTAAATGTAGTGGGGGCGCGGCCCAATCTCATGAAAATGGCCCCGCTGGTAGAAGCTATGCAAAAGCAGCCCGATATTCAGCAAACGCTGCTGCATACCGGGCAGCACTACGACGCCAAAATGTCGCAGATATTTTTTGATGAATTGGGTATCCCTAAGCCGGATATTTACCTGGGGGTAGGCTCCGGCTCGCACGCCACGCAAACGGCGCGGGTGATGGTGGCCTTTGAAGAAATTTTGCAGCAGCAGAACCCGGATGTCGTGCTGGTGGTGGGCGATGTCAACTCTACCCTGGCCTGCGCCATTACCGCGGCCAAGCTGTGGGTGCCGGTGGCCCACGTTGAGGCAGGCTTGCGCAGCTTTGACCGCAAAATGCCGGAAGAGATCAACCGCCTTGTCACTGATTCGCTGTCAGATTTTCTCTTTACCACCTCCCGCGACGCAAACGATAATTTGCAGCGCGAAGGCGTGCCTGCCGAAAAGATTTTTTTTGTGGGCAACGTCATGATCGACACGCTGAACAAATACCGGGCGCGGGCGGCTGCGCTGCAAACCCCGGCCCAATTTGGGCTTCAACCGGGCAATTACGCGCTGCTTACCCTGCATCGCCCCTCTAACGTGGATGACCCCGTGGTGCTGGGGCGTTTGGTGCAGGCCCTCACAGAAATTCAACGGGATGTGCCTGTTCTGTTCCCGGTTCACCCCCGCACGGTGCGGCGCATCGACCAATTTGGCCTGCAACCCACCGTTAACGCCGCAATCCGTTTAAAGCTAATCGAGCCGCTGGGCTACCTGCAATTTTTAGATTTAATGACCCACGCCAAATTTGTGCTAACCGATTCCGGTGGAATTCAGGAAGAAACTACCATTCTGGATATACCCTGCCTGACCCTGCGCGAAAACACCGAACGCCCGGTGACCATTACCGAAGGCACCAACACCCTGGTTGGCACCGATACCGGGCAGATTATCGCGGTGGCGCAAGAAATAATGGCCGGTCAGTTAAAAACCGGTCGCGCCCCGGAACTGTGGGATGGCCACGCCGCGCAGCGCATAGTAAAAATTTTTCAATCGCGGGGTGGGGCTGGTGGCAGATAACCGGGCAGGCCCGCGCCGGATTTTGCACATAATCCACGGCCTGACGGTGGGCGGGGCGGAAGTAGATTTAATTAATAAATCCACGGCGCTGGCCCGTGATTACGGGTATAAGATTACCATTTGCTGTTTGATGCGGCGCGGCGCGCTGGCTAATCAGGCCGAATCCGCAGGGGTTTCTGTTATTGGCCCGCTAATGCGCCACCGCTACGATGTGACAGCCGGGTTTAGGCTGCGCCGGTTGTTGCTGGCCGGAGGCTGGTCGGTGGTGCACACGCATCTGTTTGCCGGTAATTTTGTGGCCACTACGGTGATGATGACTATCCCTGCTAACAAACGGCCGGCCCTGCTGGCCGCCGACCACGCCATGGCTTACCGTTGGGGGCGCATCCCGCTGCTGATTGACCGCATTGTTCAGCGCCAGGTCGCGTACATTTTGGTGCCGTCGCAGGCCGCTGCATCCAGTTTTGAAGCGCGCGGCCTTAACCGGCAGCGATTCCGGGTTGTTTCAAATGCCATCGATACCGCTCGATTTACGGCGGTGGATCGCGCGGCGGCGCGGGCGCAAATTGAGCAGGAACTAAACATTGCGCCGGCGGCATATTTGGTGGGAACGGTTTGCCGCTTGCAGCCGGTAAAAGCCCTGCCCGTATTAATTGAAGCCGTTAAATCGCTGCCGGTTCACCTGGTAATTGCGGGCGATGGGCCGGAATATTCTCATTTGGCTTCTATCATTAGTGAATACGCATTAGAAGATCGGGTTCAACTACTGGGCAGTCGTTCTGATGTGCCCCAACTATTGGCGGCACTGGATTTGTTTGTGCTGCCATCGCGCTCTGAATCTTTTGGCATTGCCGTGGCCGAAGCGCTGCTGGCCAAAACGCCGGTGGTGGCCACTCGCGTGGGGGGCATCCCCGAAATAACCGGGGGTGAAAAATATGGTCAACTGGTGCCGCCGCATGACGTAACTGCTCTGGCGGCGGCAATTCGATGGGCCATAGACCATCCGGTAACGGCAAAAAAACAGGCTGAAGCAGGTTGCAATTTTGTTCAAAACAGTATATCAATAGATGCAGTGGCAGGCCAACAGGATTCTATTTACCGGGAAATAGTGGGGGTGAAGCCAGGTGAAAAATAAATTTGCGTTCGATACAATTTACTGAAATGACCACTTGTACCGTCCAAATGTTTTTGTATCGAAACACAACGCTTGAAAAAAATTCAACCCTCGTTCTGTTCTCAGTAAAGAATAGACTATGCTGGAGCATCAAAAAATGCAAGAAGAACTCAATATATTACAGCCCTTACCCGAACCAATCAAACTGAGTATTATCATTCCTGTTTATAATGAAGAGTCCACAATTGCAGAGGTCGTTGATCGGGTTTACAACGTTAATTTGCCCGGCATTGATAAAGAAATAATCATCGCAGATGATGGTTCTCGTGACAGAAGTTCCGAGGTGATTAAGAAAAAGCACCAACAGTATCCGGATATTATCAAGGTGCATACCTCATTGATTAATTTGGGCAAAGGGGCTGCAATCCGTTTTGGGATTGAATTTGCAACCGGCGGCATCATCCTGATACAAGACGCTGATTTAGAATTGAATCCGGAGGAATATCCATTACTTCTTGAACCGATACTTCAAAATCAAATATCTGTGGTTTACGGATCCCGGTTTCGTGGTTCAGCCAACAACATACCTCTGCGAACCCGGTTGGCAAACAAATTTCTTTCGGGGTTAACTAACATACTGTATGGAAGCAAACTCACAGATATGGCAACGGCCTATAAAGTCTTTAGAAGCGACATCATCAAATCTATGAAATTGAGATCCGCCCGCTTTGAGTTTGAGCCAGAAGTAACTGCCAAATTGCTGTTATCAGGCTATCATATTGTTGAAGTGCCAATTTCGTACAACCCCCGGCGGGCTGATGAAGGGAAAAAGATCGGCTGGATAGATGGGATAGAATATATCTACACCTTGCTCAAGTATCGTTTTTTTGAAGGGTAAACAATCTTGCCATTTTCTAAACAGCGGGTATTAGATCTAATTTTTGGTTGCAACAGGGGAGATTCTTAAATTGCTGTTTTCAACGCCTAATCAGTCGACAACTGCCAAAAAATATTCTGTTTTGTTCCTTATATTATTGTTTTCGTTCTGGATTAGAATATTTTTTTGGTCAAACGCCTTGCCTTTTGCAGAAATTGTCACCAACAAAAATGATTCTATTACCTATAATAACTCTGCGCGCGCGCTATTAGAAGCAGGGATATTTGCCGTGTCTCCAGAGAAAATTGATATAATGCAGACACTTGTTCCACCGGGATATCCAGGTTATATAGCCGGCGTTTATCTTCTTTTTGGGGAACATCCGGAAATAGTAATTTTGACACACGTCTTTTTGAGTTTATTAATCTTTTCTTTAATTTATTCCCTTGCGAATCGAATCTTTAACTCAAATACAGGGCTGATAGCTGTTTTACTGGCAAGTCTGGATGTTTTATCATTCTCACATGCATTTAGAATGATGACGGAAACAGTGTTCACCTTTTTGTTGTTGATAATGCTAAATGCAGGCGTTATCTACCTGAAATCAGGGCGCGTACGGTGGATCCTGTTAGCAGGCATTGCCCTGGCAATGGCTACTTTTATACGTCCGATAAATTACTATTTAATTGTCCCCGTGGCTCTTGGTTTTTTGATTTGGCTTATCATCAATCGTTCGCATTGGCTGGTTGTGTTAAGTCATGGAGCATTATTGATTCTACCATTCTTAATATTTGTGGGCGCCTGGCAGATACGTAATTTTTCGGCACTAAAAAGTTCCCAATTTAGTACTGTTGGCGGCACCAATATGTTTGAGTATCGTGCTGCGGCTGTTGTGGCCTTGCGAGACAATATCTCTTTTCTGCAAGCTCGGGAACAGTTGCACCAGGCTACAATGGAATACAGAAATGCACATCCGGTAACGGCGCAATGGACGGATGGCCAACTGGATAATTATTTGATGCGGCAAGGCCTGGGCGTCATCTTGCAGCATCCCTTCCTGTTTGTTCAAACGCAAATTAGCGGGGCTATTCCCATGCTGCTGGGGGGCGGCGAGGGGCCATTGCTGCGAATGCTCAATGTTCCAGTAGGGCAAACCCTCGATAGAGAAATATTCGATGCACTCAGCAGTTTTGATATTTCCTTCTTTTTCAGGCGATTCGCGTCTGGAACAGCATTAATCGCGTTTATAGGTTCAATTGCATATTTAGGATTTATCTATTTGGGGGCGCTATTTTGGTTATTGCAAGCGGTAATTCATAAACGTGGTTCCGTCATCCATCTCTTTTTGTGGGGAGTGATGTTATATTTTATTCTCATATCCGCCGGGCCGGAAGCGGGCAGCCGTTTTCGAGTGCCGATCATGCCCATTCTTGCCATCTATGCGGCTCAAGGCCTGGTTTTGCTGGTATCCTCAACCAAACGTAGATTTGCCCATGATTAACAACCCGGTTCGTGTGCTTCATCCTATTACCCGTCTTATTATTGGCGGGGCGCAGGAAAACACCCTGCTCACGGCTCATTTGCTTGACAAGGCCCGGTGGCAGGTTGATGTAATATGCGGCCCGCAAACCGGCCCGGAAGGAAGCTTAATGGACGAGGCCCGGCAGCGGGACATCCCGCTAACCGTCGAGCCGGTGCTGGTACGCGAGGTTAACCCTTTTAAAGATTTTCTGGCTTTTGTGTGGCTGACCAGGAAAATCAAAAAGGGACAATACACCATTGTCCATACGCACAGCTCCAAAGCCGGTATTTTGGGCCGGTGGGCCGCCAAAGCCGCCGCAGTACCGATCATCGTCCACACCGTTCACGGCTGGGGGCATCACGACCGGCAGCATCCACTGGTGCAAAAATTTTATATTCTTCTGGAAAAATTCACCCTGCCCATAACCGACCAACTTATTGCCGTTTCCCCGCAAGATGTGGAAAAGGGATTGGCCGCCGGCATTGGCCGGCCCGACAATTACGTGGTCATTCGCAGCGGCATCGAACTGGACCGCTTTGGCCACCCGCAGCATCCCCGCAAACAGGTTCGGGCCGGGTTGGGCATTCCGCCGAAGGCCCCGGTGGTGGGTACGGTTACCCGCCTTTCACCCCAAAAAGCGCCACTGGATTTTGTGCAGGCTGCGGGTATTATTGCCAAAACCATGCCAAACGTTTATTTTATAATAGTGGGTGATGGCCCCTTGCGCCCGCAGGTAGAGGCGTTGGCCCGGCAGTTGGGCATTGCAGACCGGCTCATTCTCACCGGGCTGCGGCGCGATGTACCGGAACTGCTCAATGCCTTCGATGTTTTTGCATTGTCTTCGTTGTGGGAAGGATTGCCCCGGGTACTGCCGCAAGCCTTGGCTACCGGATTGCCTGTTGTGGCCACCGCCATCGATGGCAATGCCGAGGCCGTGCAGGATGGCGTAAACGGTTTATTGGTACCCCCGGGTAAACCGGCAGCGCTGGCTCAACAGATTAAGAATCTGTTGGAAAACCCAACTTTGGCCGTGCAACTGGGCAAGGCAGGCCGACTGCGGGCCGCAGAATTTGGCGCGGTAAAAATGGTGGAAGACCTGTCTGCCCTGTACACCCGGTTGATAGCTCAACAGGATCCAAAATCTATTTGATTTTATGGGGGGGGTGCGGTAAGATAATGCTCTGTTACCGGATTTGGATGAACAATGGCCTTCGATACGTCAATTTTAGATGCAGCCCTGGCGCGGCGACGCGCCGGTTATGAGCGGGAGCGTCAAGCCTTGTTGGCTCAGGTTATGCGTTTATTGGAGCAATTGGCCCCGGATTACGACATTCAGCAAGCCTACGTGTTTGGTTCGCTTGCTGTGCCGGCGCAATTTGGGCCGCATTCTGATGTTGACCTCGCAGTGGAGCAAATTGCCCCGGAGCAATTTTTTGAGGCAATAAGTAAATTTTCTACAGCATTGGGCCGGGATGTGGATTTAGTTGAATTGAGTCAATGCCACTTTGCGTATCGAATTCGTGAGAAACTGATGCCTCTCGCTGGCATACCGGGTTACTGTATCGTATGACGCAAAACATAACAGGGATACGTCCGGCTTTGCTTTCGGAAGCGTGTTATCTTTTGTTAAATGGTCTGCGGGGGTTTCGCCATTTTTTCAGACATGCCTACAATATTCCTCTTGAATACCCACAACTTCAAATCAACCTTGAGAAGGCCCTGACCCTGTATTTTTGTCTGGAACGGGATGTGGACAATTTTTTAGAATAACTTGATAGTTGAAGACACAAATGAACACAAAACTCTCTGTTTTTTGCAGCAAAATAATAGAAGCCGGATGGCTGGTAGCCGTTGTGGCAGTGCCTCTCTTCTTTAATATTTACTCCGCCCGCACCTTCGAGCCGGACAAAATCACGCTGCTCCGCTCGATTGTCAGCCTGATGATTTTAGCCTGGATCATTATGGGGGTAGAGCAAGGCGGCGGCGATGGTTCAATTTCCGTAAAAACGCGAATCCGGAAATGGTTAAAGATTCCCTTATTTCTGCCAACCCTGGCGCTGGTGGTTATATATATTATCAGCACCGCTTTTTCCATCTCGCCCAAAGTTAGTTTGTGGGGGTCGTATCAACGGCTTCAAGGCGGTTACTCTGCGCTGTCTTACATTGTTGTGTTTGCGCTTATGGCCGGAAACTTGCGCGCACGCGAACAAGTGGACAGGCTGATAACCATAATCATTGTGGCCAGCGTGCCAGTTAGCCTGTATGGAATTATTCAACATTATGGGCTGGACCCGCTGCCTTGGGCCGGCAATGTTACCGCCCGTGTTGCCTCTAATATGGGCAACGCTATTTTTGTGGCTTCGTACTTGATTATGATTATCCCCATCACCATCAGCCGCCTGATTGAGTCGATGGTGGCCATTGTACGGGAAGAAAAGGCTTCGTGGGGACACACTATCCTGGCCGCCGTCTACATTTTTGTGCTGGCTATTCAAGTGATTACCATTGTGTTTAGCCGGAGCCGTGGCCCTATGTTAGGGATTTTGGGGGCCGGCTTTATTATGGGCTTGCTGCTTCTTCTTGCTCTTCGGCAAACCTCTTTGGATGTTTCTCGCTTGTCTCTGTCCGAGACGGGGTTGGGCCTGTTGTTTGTTATCCCCCTGATTATCACCGGTGGCCTTGTTGGGGGCGGTGGATATCTATTGGGCGCAGGCATAGAAAAACTACTGCTCTCGGTAAATTATCAAGTCGATAATGTTTCGCTGTTGGCAGCCCTGATTGGCGGTATGCTGGGATTTTTGGGGGCGTACGTATTTATGGCCGCCTCTGGCAAGGGCTGGCGCTGGCTTTGGGTCAGTTGGCTGGGAATAGCTGTTTTGGCGATTGCGTTTGTCTTAACTTTAAACGTTTACGGGACGCCTTTGGATACCTATTTGGACCAAATCCGGGCCTTGCCAAACATGGATCGCTTGTCTAGTATCACCCGCACGGATGGCGGTACGGGCAAAGTCCGAACTTTAATTTGGGATGCAGCCATGGATCTGATCGCCCCGCACGCACCGTTGGGCATTGAAGAAGATGGCTTTGCGCCCACCGATTTGTTTAACCTTATCCGCCCGCTAATTGGCTATGGCCCCGAATCTATGTTTAACGCCTTCGCCTATGTTTACCCGCCCGGGCTGGCCCATGTTGAAACCCGTGGCAGTTCCGCAGACCGCTCGCACAACGAAACAATGGACAGCTTGGTCATTACCGGGGTGCTGGGATTTCTGGCTTTTTACTTCTTGATGATTAGCATATTTTATTATACCTTAAAGTGGCTGGGATGGGCTTCCAACACCTTAGCCAGGCGCAGGCTTATCGGCCTGTTACTACTATTTGGAATAGTAGGCACACTCATTCCCTATCTCATTCAGGGGCGGTTTACCTTTATGCCGGTTGGCTTGCCCTTTGGGTTAATTGCCGGTATGGGTATCCACCTGGTCTGGCAAGGCCTTGCTGCCCAACCGGATAATGCTACTACTCATCCCGTTGGGGCATACACGCTCCTGCTAATTGGCTTGCTTGGGGCAATTATCGGCCACTTTATTGAGGTTCACTTTGTGTTCTCTATTGCCGCAACCTACACCTATTTCTGGGTGTATTTGGGGCTATTGGTTGCTATTTTCAAAATAGCCAATCTTGAACAGAAGCCCGTACCAGAACAAAAATTGATTGAAAGCGATACGCCAGACACCGAAACTATACCGGCGGAACAACCGGCAGAATCCCCTGTTGCTGCCACCCGCCGCTCAAGAAAAGGGCGAAGCCGGCGTGGCGCCCGCCGGAAGACCGTCAGTGGCAGTGTGTCGCGCCCTGTTCCCAGCTTTGTTTCAAAACAGGAAAATTGGGAAACCTGGCTGGGCAGTCAGGTCTTAACTATGGCCATTGTGCTTATTATCCTGGCGTTTAATTTTATAACGCCCCAATTTGAGTTCAGTCTGTCAAATAAAAACAGCGCCAGTCTATTCTGGATGTTAATCATTACCTGGCTGGTTGGGGCCGCCATTGCAATTTCTACCCTGGCTGTTCGCCGGGACGATTGGCGCGGGCAAATTAGCTGGGGCCGGGCTGCGCTGCTCTACTCTATCACTTCGCTCAGCTACTTCTTCTTCTACACAATGGCCCACCGAATTCAATTTGGGCAACGGATTACAGTTACGTCGGTGGCCGATGTTATCCGGGCAGCCAGTGTGCTGACCAACGGGCTGGTAGTTTTTTACGTCTTTTTATTGCTGCTTATGTTGATTATTGCCATCACCCTCTCCTGGCGACGACTTCGTGGCCTAACATTTTGGCGGGCCGAAAACTGGTGGCTCTACCCTCCGCTGGCGTTGTTTACCTTTGTGGTGTTGATCTGGTTCCAGAATATAAACGTGGTGCGGGCCGATGTTTACTTGAAAGAAGGAGAGCGTTACAGAAATAACAGACAGTGGAACCAAGCCATTGCCCTGCATGAAAGAGCGCTCTCTCTGGATAGCGATGAGGATTTTTATTACCTGATGCTGGCCCTGGACTACCAGCTTATGGCCCAGGATAATAATCTTGATCAAGCCGCTCGCCAGCAAGCCTGGTTACAAGGGGAACGCATTGCCCTGGATGCCAGAGAAGTTAACCCTTATAACCCTGATAACACCGGCAATATGGGCAGATATTATTTTACTCTGGGTCAGGTATTTGACCGGGCAAAATTTCAGGACGCCCTTGATTTCTTTAGAAAAGCCACGGTGCTGGCCCCCTCAAATGTAATTTATCATAATTTGTGGGCCCAAACCGATTATATTATGCAAAACTACGAGTCTGCCGTAGATAAATTGCAAACGTCAATCTCAATTGACGGCAAATACCCCCCCACCTGGGTTTTACTGGGAGACACCTACGCCGCTATGGGCAATGTAGACAAAGCGTTGGAAGCCCATTCAGAAGGGATGAAATTTAGAGGCAACTGGTCTGTTTTTGGCGACCAGTTTCTCGACCAGCGGTTAAACTTTTATATTTCTGCCGGGCGAGGTAATGATATTATTGCCGCCATGCAGCGGGTGATTTTAGAGCGGGAAGCGGAAGCAGCAAGCGCTGATTCCGCCGACACCCAAACATTTTTGAACACCGAAAACGCCAATGTCCAGTGGGCCGTGGGCCACACCTACGAACTGATGGGCCAACACGATAAAGCCCTTCCCTATTTTGAGCAAGCGCGGGCGCTGGGCGATGAATCGGACAGGGTCACCCGGAGTTTGGCCAACATTTATCTGGCTTCTAATGAATTCGATAAGGCTGTTCCAAACTACCAATTAATCCTGGAGAAAAACGCCAACGATGTGGAAGCAAACAGCGCCATGGCTTTTATTTTTGCCCAACAGGGCCGTTTGGATGAAGCCATTCAACACAATCAAAAAGTGTTGGAGCAGTCTCCCACCGACTACGACAGCCTGAAAAATCTGGCTATTCTTTACCAACAAAAGCAGCAATGGCCGGCGGCGCTATCTGCCGCGCAGCAGGCTCAGGCGGCCGCGCCGGAAGCAGAAAAAGCCAGTTGGACGCAATTTGTTGTAAACGTTGAAAACCAGATTGCAGCAAACAATTAAGGAATGAGAATTAATTAACTTACCCATTTCCTCGTATTGCGTACACCTGCACTGACCCGCAGGGGGCCGGCGCAAGTGTTGCGTATAATTTTACTTTTTACGGGGTACGCAATACGCAATATGTTACCGGCCCCAATTGGGTAAGTTATTTACGCACCATTCCCAAAGGACTTCGCTCAAGAATTATGACCAACCAACTGCAAACTAAAATCCAGAACAAATCTGCGCGTGTTGGCGTGATTGGCCTGGGATACGTCGGCCTCCCGCTGGCCACCGGCCTGGCAAAATGCAGCTTCTCTGTAACCGGAATTGATGCCAGTCAGGAAAAGGTAAATATCCTGAATCAGGGTATCAGCTATATTCCCGATGTTCCGACCGAAGATGTACGGGTACTGCTGGCTAACGGAAATCTCAGGGCTACCACCAAATATAAGGTGCTTAAAAACGTTGATGTCATTTTTATCTGCGTCCCGACCCCCTTCGATTCGATGAAAGCGCCCGATTTAACCTACGTGCGCCAGGCCTCGGAGGGGATAGCCCAACATCTGCGCGCCGGGCAGTTGATTGTTTTGCAGAGCACCACCTATCCCGGAACCACAGAGGAGGTGGTGCAGCCTATCCTGGAAAAAACAGGATTGGCAGCCGGTCAGGATTTCTTTCTGGCATTTTCGCCGGAGCGAATTGACCCCGGCCGCATTGACTTTACCGTGGAAAACACGCCAAAAGTGGTGGGCGGCATCTCCGCCGAGTCTGCCCGGTTGGCCGCTGATTTGCTGGCGCACCTTACCCCCAAAATTCACCTGGTCTCCTCTCCCCGGGCCGCGGAAATGACCAAGCTGCTGGAAAACATCTTCCGCAGCGTAAACATTGCTCTGGTCAACGAATTAGCCGTCCTGTCCGAGCGGATGGATATTGATTTTTGGGAGGTGATTGAGGCGGCCAAAACCAAACCGTTCGGCTTTATGCCCTTCTATCCCAGCCCCGGCGTTGGCGGCCACTGCATTCCGGTTGACCCCTACTACCTTTCCTGGAAGGCCAGAGAGTACGATTTTTACACCCGTTTCATCGAATTGGCCGCCGAAGTCAACGGCGATATGCCGTACCACACCGTCAATATTATTTCGCGGGGGTTGAACCGGCTGGGTAAAAGCCTGCGCCAGGCCAAAATTTTGGTGCTGGGCGTGGCCTTCAAACCCAATATCGATGATGCCCGGAATTCCCCGGCTGAGCGCGTGATGGAATTGCTGGTAAAAAACAGGGCAGATGTCGTGTATCACGACCCGTTTGTGGCCCGGTTCAGGGTTGGTGGCAATGTCGTGCTGAAAAAGGTGATTCACTTTGAGAGTGTGCCGCTGACCGCCAAAACCCTGTCAAAAGTGGATTGCACCGTAATCATTACCGGCCACAAGGATATCGATTACGAATGGGTCGTCAACCAGAGCCTGCTGGTTATTGATACCGTAAACGTAACCAGGGCTGTCGACAAAAATAAGGAAAAAATTATCAGGTTGGGCGCTCCAAACTTCAACAACTAACCCCCCCCGGCAATAATGGAATGTAACTACTTACCCCCCTCTAACTCCCCCCTCCTGAGGGGGGAGGACTTAACT
>CAYWSS010000057.1:0-14660 GCA_964460505.1 uncultured Caldilineaceae bacterium
CTTTACGGTTTTCAACTATTTGTAGATATTGGTATTTTCCTGACTTTTTGACACAGACGTTGACGTCAACGACTTTTGGGGCGCGCGAAAAGTCTTGAATTTAAGAAGTATATCATAAGGTCTTTTAAAGTCATCAGACGCAACACGAGCCAGCACGCAGCAGAGAATATTCAGGTAATACAAACCCCTGCCGACCGGGCCGCCGGCCTGCCCCGCCAGTTGCTCACCTTTGCCCGCCGGCAGGTGATTGAACCGCAAATTATCAACTTAAATGAGCTAATTATCAACTTTGATAAAATGCTGCGGCGGCTCATCAGCGAAGATATCGAAATGGTCACGCTGCCGGCCCCCAACCTGGGGTATATTAAGGCAGATCCGGGCCAAATTGAGCAAGTGCTGGTTAACCTGGTGGTTAATGCCCGTGATGCCATGCCAAACGGCGGCAAATTAACTATCGAAACCAGTAATACTGCGTTGGAGCAGGATTATACCCATCAGCATGCCGCTGTAATTCCGGGCAATTACATCATGCTGGCCGTTAGCGACAATGGCATGGGCATGACGCAAGAGATAAAATCTCGTATATTTGAACCATTTTTTACCACCAAGGAAGAAGGCAAAGGCACGGGGCTGGGGTTGGCTACCTGCTTTGGTATTGTCAAACAAAGCGATGGGCATATCTGGGTTTACAGCGAACCGCGCCAGGGGACAACTTTTAGAATCTACCTGCCCCAGGTTGAAACAGCAGCCATCCGCTTGCCAAAATTTGACAGTTTCAAATTACTGCCTCAAGGAACAGAAACAATCCTGCTGGTGGAAGACGAAATTGCCGTCCGGAGTTTAGCTGCCCGAATACTGCGTGACCAGGGCTACACCGTGTTAGAGGCCAACAATGGCGAAGATGCGTTAAATCTGGTGAGAAAATTCACCAATACAGAGATACACCTTTTGCTCACTGATGTCGTAATGCCCCGGTTGGGGGGCAAAGCATTGTCCGAACAACTCAAGGTTATTCGACCTGACATCAAAGTGTTGTTCACCTCCGGGTATACCGGCAACACCGTGGTGCATCACAATGTTCTGGATACCGGAACCATGTTTTTGCAAAAACCATTTTTGCCAACGATTCTGGCTCGAAAAGTACGTGACGCGCTGGATGCAGACATGTAGCATTGTTAGCCGTTGCAATATATAATAGAATTACGGCAATTTGCCAAGGTATTCCCTCTCCCATAAGAATAGCGCCACAAGCCGGGGGATGTTTGGGATAGTTCTCCCCGCATCATTATTTATGGCGTCAAATCCCGATTCTGTCTAACTTCCGAGGAAATAATGAGTCAATCACCCTCTAATACAGGCACAATTCTAATTGTAGATGATACGCCCACCAACCTGGACCTTTTGTTTAAGTACCTGTCACGCTCCGGCTTTAAGGTGTTAGTTGCCCAGAGTGGAGCTATGGCTATACGACAGGCAGCCCAGGCTCAACCTGATATAATTTTACTTGATGTAATGATGCCGGAAATGGATGGCTTTGAAACCTGCCGGCGGTTAAAGACCCAGGAGTCTACCAAAGATATACCCGTAATTTTTATGACGGCTCTGGTTGATGTTGATAACAAAGTAAAAGCCTTTACTATGGGTGCTGTAGATTATGTCACCAAACCGTTTGAACGCAAAGAGGTTTTGGTACGCATCAACACCCACCTTACAATGCGCCGGCTGCAAAAAAATTTAGAAACAGAAGTTGCCGAACGAAAAAAAATCGAGACAAGATTGCGGCAATACACTGCCGAATTGCAAACGCAAAATGAAGAGCTGGACGCCTTTGGCCACACGGTAGCTCATAATCTGCAAAACCCCCTCAATGCTCTGACGGGAATATCCCAACTTCTGGCAAAAGACTACGCCGATATGCCTCGCCAGGATATGAAAAAATATTTAGATATCATTGCCCGCAGCGGACGCAAAGTCTCCAGCATCATTCAGGAATTGTTAATTCTGGCCAGTGTACGCCAGCAAGATGTAGTATCGAACCCGCTGGATATGGCAGCCATTGTTTCCGAAGCCCGGCAGCGGGTAGACATTGTAGCAGAGCAAGGCAACGCAGTCATTACCCTGCCCGATATGTGGCCGGCGGCCTTGGGCTACGCGCCCTGGGTTGAAGAAATCTGGGTAAATTACCTGAGCAATGCCATTAAATACGGGGGCAACCCTCCACTGATTGAACTGGGGGGCACCGTTGAAGAAAATGGAACTGTGCGATTTTGGGTAAAAGACAATGGCGATGGCCTGATTCCGGAAGAACAGACCCAGCTATTTACCCCGTTCACCCAGCTTAGCAAACTAACTGTAAAAGGACACGGCCTGGGTCTTTCGATTGTGCGCCGGATTGTCACCAAATTAGATGGTGAAGTTGGCGTTACCAGCGCCGGCAAGCCCGGGCTGGGAAGCACCTTTAGTTTCACCCTGCCCGCTCCCTCCGAGGAATAGAGATTACATCATTTATCTGCCAGGCCTGTATCAAAATCCTTGCCCACAAGTCACACAAAGCTTCAACCTTGAGGCAACCCCAGATTCACTAACTGCACAAGCCACACCAAGTTTTAATGTTTTTCTCTGTGTATCTCTGTGATGGGTCGGTGTAACTCCATATAACTTTTTTTCAAGGGAGTGTGGCAGTTCCCACTTGGGCCGGCAACGAGAATAAAAATAACTCGTAGTCAGCCTCGTAGCGATAGCGGAGTAGCGTTAGACGGCACTCCGCTTCGCTACGTCCCTAAACATTTTATACGAGGAGTACCTATGCCAATTAAAAACCTTCTTCTCATTGCCCTGTTTATTATTTTGCCGGCCTGCGGGCAAGCCCAATCTAAACCCACAGCCACCCCGGATCCACTGCTGGCCGATTCCAGCTCCAAAGGGGTAGAATTTACCACAGAGGATGATGTGCTTTTAAAAGCAACCTACTACCCCTCTGAAACAATAAAATCCAACGCACCGGCCATCTTGCTAATTCACATGCTTAACAGCACCAAAGAATCGTGGGAAACGTTTGCCATCGCCGCTCAACAGGCTGGATACGCCGTTTTGGCCGTAGACTTGCGAGGACACGGCGAAAGCGAATCCCGCCATTTTGATTTTGCGGCTATGGACAACGACGTTGACGCTGCATTAAATTGGCTTACCTCGCGTCCCGAAATTGACCAAAACAGAATCGGCATTGCCGGAGCCAGTATTGGCGCCAATCTTGGCTTGCGCGGGGCCGGACGTCACTCCAGGGTCAAATCGGTGGTGTTGCTATCGCCGGGCCTGGACTACCGGGGCGTAACCACCATCGAGGCGCTGACACAGTACGGCCAACGGCCAATTATGATTGTGGCTGCCGAAAATGACCACTACGCCGCAGATTCATCACGCACGTTAAACAGCCAGGCACTGGGGCAGCATCAACTGCAAATTTATCCTGATGCCACGCACGGCACCAATATTTTTAAGACTCAAGCCGGCCTGCAACCCATGATGCTGTCCTGGTTTGGCACAACGTTAAAATAAAACTCTTGGGTGGTACAAGTTCTGTGAACCCGTCAGAATCGCGCTCGGGCCGGTCTCCTGACCGCGCCCGCTTAGGTGGCAAGGTCAGAGACCGGCCACAGCACCGGGTTTACTGAACCTGTACCTTGGGTGTGGTTACGTTTAGGAGCGAATCTTTATCTAACCGCAAAGAGCGCAGAGTTCGCAAAGAAAAGCTTTGAAACCTTTGCGTTCTTAGAAATGAGAATTAATTAACTTACTCATTTCCTCGTATTGCGTATAATTTTGCTCTTTACGGAGTACGTAATATGTTGCCGGTCCCAATTGGGTAAGGTTATTTACGCACCATTCCTTAGCGGTCTTTGCGGTAATTTTTTAATACAGTGGAAATCTGCCCCAAAACTAAAACACACCCATAGATATTCCTCCGTTTGACGAGTTTCGGTTCTTCAATTATGATACCTGCATTAAAATTGACCCGCCCATACTGGCGGGTTAACTATTGTTAGAGGTCTTTGTATGTTAGAAAAACTTGCAGATGTTGAAGCGCGATACAACGAACTGCTTAAATTGATGTCCACCCCCAAGGTGACAAGCAACCACGAAAAACTAATGAAATATGGGCAGGAGCAATCCGGCTTGCAGCCTATTGTTGAAACTTCGCAACGATTCCGAAACGTTCTGGAGCAACTGGAAGAAACCAAAGAGATGCTTTCAGAAGAGCTGGATGACGAAATGAAAGCAATGTTTCAGGAAGAAAAAGTCAACCTGGAGCAAGAAAAGACCGAGTTAGGGCAGCAACTCCAGACCATGCTGCTGCCTAAAGACCCCAACGACAACAAGAACGTGATTGTCGAAATCAGGGCCGGGGCCGGCGGCGATGAAGCCGGTTTGTTTGCCGCCGACCTGTTCAGGATTTACAGTCACTACGCTGATAGTCACAAATGGAAAACATCGGTATTGAGCAAAAATGAGTCGGGCATTGGCGGCTACAAAGAAATAGTCTTCTCCGTGAATGGAACCGGGGCGTATTCAAAATTAAAATACGAAAGCGGTGTGCACCGGGTGCAGCGCATTCCGCAAACAGAAAGCGGCGGTCGCATCCACACCTCTACGGCCACGGTGGCCGTGCTGCCCGAAATGGACGCAGTAGAGGTGGAAATTGACCCCAATGAGGTGCGCATTGATATTTTTCGCTCGTCCGGGCCGGGCGGGCAAAGTGTCAACACCACCGATTCTGCGGTGCGGTTAACCCACGAACCGACCGGCATTGTCATTAGCTGCCAGGATGAAAAAAGTCAGCTCCAAAACAAAATCAAAGCGTTCAACATTTTGCGGGCGCGCCTGTACGATGAAGAACAGCGCAGGATTGAAGCGGAACATGGCGCAGCCCGCCGCTCGCAGGTGGGCAGCGGGGACCGCAGCGAAAAAATTCGCACCTACAATTTCCCCCAAACGCGGGTTACGGACCACCGCATCGGCTTTACCAGCTACCGGCTGGAGAGCATTCTCAACGGCGAAATTGAAGAGTTTATTAACGCCCTGGCCGAAGCGGATCAAACCAAAAAGCTTGCCCAACTGTCAGATTAGCAATGAGGCCGAACCGCCCAAAGCTGTTACCAGGAGTTAGGAGTTAGTTTTTTCCTAACCTAACTGCCTAGAAACATCGTACCTTCTCAATAATCCGGGGTTAAACACCCTTCGACAGGTTCAGGGTGCGCATCCTGAGCTTGTCGAAGGATACCTCCCGCTACTTTTTGAAAAGGCACGAAACATCCTATATTTAGGCGTGTTTCTTGCTAAATGAGTAATTTTGAAGGATAAAAAATTATGGGGCGCTCCTTGGTTAAAAGGCAATACAGATTTTGCAAAGTAACACAATACTCACCGCAGTAAAAACCGCTACGCAGCACCTCGCCGCTGCAGGATGCGACACCCCTCAACTGGATGCAGAAATATTGCTGGCCCACACCTTAAAAAAAGAGCGCATCTGGCTATACATGTACCCGGAATTTCAACTGGATGACCGCTGCGCCTTTGAATATTCCGGGCTGATCTCACGACGGCAGCAGCGCGAACCTGTCGCCTACATTACCGGCCACAAAGCGTTTTTTGCGCTCGACTTTCTGGTTACTCCCAACGTGCTCATCCCCCGCCCGGAAACAGAACTGCTGGTTGAAAATGCCATCCGGCTGGCCCAACAAAAACCGGCAGCAACCATTGTCGATGTTGGAACCGGAAGCGGCTGCATTTCCATTGCGCTGGCCACGCATTTAAAACAGGCCAACCTGTTTGCGGTCGATATTTCACAGGCGGCCCTTAATGTGGCTCAAAGAAATGCCGCGTATCATCAGGTAGCAGGAAAAATTAAATTTCTGCGCGGCAACCTGCTCGATCCAATTTCTGGGCGCGTAAACCGCGTAGACATAATTGTCAGCAACCCGCCCTACGTTAGCCGGGCAGAGGTCCTTGCAGAAACAACCATGCCCGAAGTGCGACGCTACGAACCGCACCTGGCTTTGAACGGCGGGCCGGCCGGATTAGACATCATTGAGCAGTTGCTTGAGCAAGCGGCATCAAAATTATCCGGCAGCGGCAGCTTGCTGGTGGAAATTGGATTTGAGCAGGGAGAAACGGTGTCGAAACTGGCCCAAAAATACTTTCCCAAGGCACAGGTTCAGATAAAACAAGACCTGGCCGGCTTAGACAGGTTGCTCATTGTTAAGGAACCGGGATACAATAACTTGTGCATTTGAAATATGTCATTTCGAGGAGATACGACGAAAAATCCCTGAGACCTCTGTTTGTAAGCCGACTCTGTGGGGATTTCTCCCTTCGGTCGAAATGACATGCACAAGTTAATTAATTCTCATTCCTAATAATCTTACCTGAACCAGTTTGACATTAATTTTTTGGCCGGCTAAACTTACGTTTTTGCAGGGCGCGCTCCAAATTTTGGAACGCATCCCTTTTGCACGCAATTTAGATTGAGAGAACACAAACACGGTATGGCACAAAAACCAAACGCATTTGTTTATTTAATAGAATTAATTATTGAAGGTAAATGGAGCGGCGCCTGCCTCACCATTATCATCATCCCGCTGCTTATTTTACTGGTTTTACTTCTGCCCCCAGTTTCGCTGGCCAACCGAATTATGGACATTGGCTACACCAAAATTGGGAGCAATGGCGGCAGCCTGCAAGAAGCAGGCATGGAAATAAATTTCCTGCCGCAGGGTGTTACCCAATCCTTCCGGGCCAAACTGTCGGTTATTCCACGCAGCACCTTTTTGGCAGGCTCCGGGGGCACTCTTCTGGATGATTTTTCCGGCAACAACCTGCTCACCGCCGCAGAAAGCATTCCCCCCAACCTGATTATGCGCAGCCCCTTTTACCGCGTTCAAACGCGCGGCACACCGGCCGGCGCGGTGCTGCTGGTTGTGCCCATCCCCAGAGATGTGGAAAGCCCCAATAATCTGGACCTGTATGCCTGGAACGGAGAAGACTGGCAGTGGCTGCCCAACATAAAAATTCCCGGCGAAGGCATTATTGAATCTACATTAGATTTCACCCCGGAGTCGGTGGTGGTTATGGCTACGCACCCCATTAACCCCAACGTTTCCACCGATTACACCTTAAACACCCCATTGCCAAATCAGGCCACAGAGTCGCTGGTAGAGATTAATCCGCAAGGATTGATAATGGGCAACGACGGCAAAATTGAAGGCAGCCTGAAAGAGCTTCCCCCGGAAATTCAAGACTCAACGCTCACCATTATTCCCACCATCAAAAACTGGTTCGATGACGGGTCAACCCGCTCAGATTTAATTGACAACATGCTGGTTGATGAAGTTAACCGTGAGCGGCACATCAGAAGCATTGTAGATTTGGTTCGGCGTAACGCCTACCAGGGCATAGACCTGGATTATCGGGGCATTGACCCCAGTTTGAAACAGGAATACACCTCATTTTTACAGGCGCTGCGAGCGGCCCTGCCGGACACAAAATTACTGTCGGTGCGGGTTGATTTTCCCAGGCAGGTGTCGGCCGAAGCGTGGGAAAGCGGCGCTTACGACTGGCAAGCTATTGGCCAAACTGCCGATGTGGTAAAAGTACCCACCTCCCCCAACCCCGCCGATTACATACAGGACGGCCCCATGGAATCACTGCTTGATTGGGCGGTGGGGCAGGTAAACCGCTACAAAATTCAGTTGCTGCTCTCTACCCTTAGCACAGAAGAGGTAAACGGCCAGTTGCGTACCGTTACCTACCAACAAGCGCTGGAACCGTTAGGCAGCGTAGCCGCCCTGGCCAAAGACACAGTGGTTAACCCCGGACAGGAGATGGATTTTACGCTGGCCGGATTGCCCGCCACCACCGGCATTCAGTTTGACCGGAACAGCGGCACCTACTGGTACGCCTACCTGGACCAAAACGATGTCCAGCGCACCATTTATCTTGAAAATGCAGCCAGCATTGCCCGCAAGCTGCAATTTGTAGCCAAGTATAATTTGCGCGGCGTGGCTATTCAAAATCTGTTGAATGAAGATAACGATGCCCAAATTTGGGCCGTAATAGACAAATTCCTCAATCTGGTCATTCCGCCGGTAGAAAGCCAATATTCTGTGGTTTGGCGCGTGCAGAGTCAAAATGGCGAGATTGTAGCCGAAGAAGTGGTGGATTTAAGCGCCCCCAACTACAAATGGATCGTGCCTGAAAACGGCCAGTCCTTCCAGGTGGTGGCGGCCATTGCCGCCAATCAAAATACCGAAGTGGCAGTTCCGCGTGGAAGTGTAGCCGTAACCATTGCCACAGCCACGCCCAGCCCATCACCCACCCCGGCCCCTACTTCCACCCCGGAGCCAACAGAAACACCCGTTCCGCCTACCCCTGTGCCGGTTGAAGAATCCGGGACGCCCGCCGAAGAAGCGCCGGCAGAAGCCCCCGCCGGTGAAGGGCCGCCGCCGGTAGCACCGGCCAAGGGGAACCTGCCGTTTGCCTACGGCATCCAGGCCGACCCGCGAGGCAACACCTCGGCTAACATCGGGCTGATAAAAGGTATGGGCTTTAACTGGGTAAAATTCCAGATGGCCTGGAAAGATGTTGAAACTTCGCCGGGCAACTACTCCTGGGGCATGTGGGATGAAATAATTGGCCAATACGCGGCCAACGGCATCCAGGTTTTGCTGAGTATCCCCAAAGCCCCCGACTGGTCTCGCCCCCCGGATGATGACCGCAGCGTAGAAGGGCCGCCGCAGGACCCCAATACATATGCCGGCTTTGTCGGCCAGGTTGCCGGCCGATATGCCGGCAAAGTACAGGCCATAGAAGTTTGGAACGAGCAGAACCTTTATTACGAAGCCGGCGGCCACGGGCGTATCAATCCGGCGGCCTACACAGAGCTGCTTAAAGCATCGTACAACGCCATTAAAGCGGCTAACCCCGATATGATTGTGGTTTCGGGCGCTATGACGCCAACCGGGGCGCCGCCGCCCGCCGCCATGGACGATGTGGAATATCTGCGCCAGATGTACGCCAACGGAGTCAAAGGTTTCTTTGATGCCGTCGGCGCACACCCCAGCGGCTTTGCCAACCCGCCCGACGCCCTGTACGCCGGCGGCGATTTTGACCCCACCCGGGGCTACGACGACCATCGCAGCTTCTTCTTCCGCAACACCATGGAAGAGTACCGGCGGGTGATGGTGGACAATGGCGACGGTGACAAAACCATCTGGCCCACTGAATTTGGCTGGCCGGTGTGGCGTTTTCAGGGGGATGCCCGCTTTATCTTTGCCCAGAGCAACTCGCTGGAACAACAGGCAAACTTTACCACGCGGGCCTATCAGCTAGGCAAAGAGTGGGGCTGGGTGGGCACTATGTTTTTGTGGAATTTGGATTACAACGTTACCGCCGCCAGCACCGAGCTGGCAAACTTTGGCATTGTGGGATCGCCCGCCTACGATGCGCTATCCAAAATGCCAAAATAATATTTTATCACCGGTTTCATTTTGCCATTTTGGGTGATAGTCATATACTACTAGGTTTGTAGACTTGCCCGTAAAATTGGTGGCTCATGTTCAGCACAAGTAACCGGCACTTATCTTTAAAGGACTTTCTGGCAGAAAAACAAAGTACCGGTCACTTGTACACTGGTTCTGGACATGAGCCAAATTGGTTTAGGGAACAAACCAATTAAACCATTCGTCTACAAATTGCAGAGTAATATTTTTGAGTATTTTGGTTAGATTTCAGTAAAGAAGGACAGGAGAAGCGTTAATATGTCGTCTCGCTCAAAGAATCCATTTGAGTTAATTTTTGAAAGCCGCCTGGGTGGCATCGTCATCAATTTTGTACTGATTCCGCTGCTTATTCTGAGCGCCCTGATGCTGCCGCCCATCTCGCTGGCCGACCGGGTTTTAAGCATCGGGTACGACCGCATCAGTTCCGACGGCGGCGCCATTCAAGACCCGGACGGCACTCAGGTTACCTTTTTACCGGAAGGTATCGATCACGCCTTTCGGGTAAAACTCTCTGCCATTCCGCGCAGCCTCTTTCTGGAAGGGTCAGCCGGTAACAACCTGCTGGCCGCGGCAGAAAATATCCCCCCCCATCTGGTGATGAAAAGCCCGCTGTACCAGCTTCAAATCAAAGGCACGCCTCCCGAAAAGGTGCTGATGAGAATACCTATTCCCAACGAGGCCGAGCCTTACGACACCCTGGATTTGTATGCCTGGAATGGAGACAACTGGGAGTGGCTGCCCAGCCAGGTCATTGAAGCGGAAGACGCCATTGAATCTGATCTGGATTTTGCCCCCGAAAACATTGCGGCTATGCAAACCCATCCCGTAAATCCTCATATTTCAGCCGATTATGCCCCCAACGCCTTCATTTCGGATATGGTCAAAGATACGCTGGCCGAGGTTAACCCTCAGGGCCTTTACCTGGATGTAGACGGCCAGGTTGTGGGTGAACCGGTGCCGCTGCCCGCCGATCTGGATAGCGGCAGCCTCATTGTTATTCCCACCATTCGTAACTGGTACGCCGATGGCTCCGTTCGCTCAGATCTGGTGGATAACATGCTCGTCGACCCGGATGCCCGCGAGCGCCACGCCCAAACCCTGGCCGCTGTGGTGCAGCAATACGGCTACCCCGGCATAGACATTGATTATCGCGGCGTGACGCCCCAACTAAAAGCGCAGTTTACCGCCTTTGTGGAAAAAGTTCGTGAACACCTGGGTGAAGACAAACAGCTATCCGTGCGGGTCGAGTTACCCACCCCCATTTCTGCCGACACCTGGGATACCGGAGCCTACGACTGGCGGGCCATTGGCCGCATTGCCAACGTGGTAAAAGTGCCCACCTCGCCGGACCCCAGAGCCTACGCGCCGGGGGGCCAAATGGAAGCCATGCTCAATTGGACCGTAAGCGAAATTAACCGGTACAAGGTACAACTTTTGCTTTCTACGCTCAGCACGGTACAGGTCAGCGGCCTCACGCAAGATATTGATTATCAGGAAGCGCTCAATCCGCTTGGCGCAGTTTCAATTGTGGGGGGGCAAAACGTTGTGACCCCCGGCCAACCGGTTGATTTTACCCTGACCGGCCTGCAAGCCTCAACCGGGGTGCAGTTTGACCCCAACAGCGGCACCTACTGGTACGCTTATCTGGACCCCAACAATGTTCAACACACAATTTATCTGGAAAACGCGGCCAGTATTGCCCGCAAGCTGCAATTTGTGGCCCAATATAATTTGCGCGGCGTGGCCATTCAAAATTTATTAAACGAAAACAACGACTCGGAAATCTGGGCTGTGCTGCAAAAATTTATGGACCTGGTCATTCCGCCGGTTGAAAACAAATTCTCGGTAGTGTGGCGGGTTCAAAATCAAGACGGCGGAGTCATTGCCGAAGAAGTTGTAGACCTGAGCAACCCCAACTACCAGTGGACAGCCCCGGAAGCCGGCGGCTCGTACCAGGTTGTGGCGGCCATTGCCTCTGACCAGCAACACACCGGCCCGGTTGATCGGGGCGCGGTGGCCGTGCTGGTGGCTACGCCCACCCCCATCCCGTCACCAACGCCGGAACCCACGGCCACCCCCCAGCCCACCGCCACGCCGGTACCGGAAGAAGCGCCGGCAGAGGAAGCCCAGCCGGAGCAAGCGCCGGCTCAACAGCCGGCAGACGCAGCGCCCGCAAAAGCTCAACCGGCGGCGCCGCCTCCCGTTCAATCTTCCGTGGGAAATCTGCCCTTTGATTACGGCATTCAGGTTGACCCGCGCGGCAACAAAGAATCTAACGTTGGCATGATTAAAGGAATGGGCTTCAACTGGGTAAAATTCCAGATGCCCTGGAAAGAAGTTGAACCCGCCCCCGGCTCCTTCTCATGGGGAATGTGGGATGATATTATTGGGGCCTACTCTGCCAACGGCATTAAAGTGCTGCTCAGTATTCCCAAAGCGCCTGATTGGGCCAGACCGGCCGACGACGACAAAAGCGTCGAAGGGCCGCCTCAGGACCCGCTTAAATATGCTGAATTCGTTGGCCGCGTCTCAGACCGTTATCGAGGCAAAGTTCAGGCCATTGAGGTTTGGAACGAGCAGAACCTCTACTACGAAGCCGGGGGTCAGGGCCGGGTGAACCCCGCCGCTTACGCCGAACTGCTTAAATTGTCTTACACCGCCATCAAATCGGTTAACCCGGATATGATTGTGGTGGCGGGCGCACTGACCCCCACCGGCGCGCCGCCGCCGGTAGCGCTGGACGATCTGGAATATTTGCGCCAGATGTACGCCAACGGGGTCAAGGACCATTTTGACGCGATAGGGGCGCATCCCAGCGGCTTTGCCAACCCGCCGGACGCCCTCTTTCAGGGCGGCGACTTTGACCCCAATCGCGGCTACGATGACCACCGCAGTTTTTTCTTCCGCAATACCATGGAAGAATATCACAATATTATGGTTGCCAACGGCGATGGCAACAAAACCATCTGGCCCACGGAATTTGGCTGGCCGGTGTGGCGCTTTACCGGAGATGATCGCTTTGTCTTTGCCAAGGAAAACTCCATCGATCGACAGGCCCAGTACACCGTACTCGCCTACCAAATGGGCAAACAGTGGGGCTGGGTGGGCACCATGTTCCTGTGGAACCTGGATTACAACCTGACCGCCGGTAACACGGAGTTGGCCAACTTTGGCATTGCCGGTACCCCAACCTACGACGCCCTGGCCGGAATGTCAAAATAAAGGTTACAGGTTGCAACTCTGCCTAAAGGACAACCGTAATGGGACAACAACGACATTTACAACCCGAAAAAAAAGGGGTTAACTTTTTACTGCTAATTCCAATCTTTGGCGGGTTGGCGCTGGCACTGGTACTGCTGTGCGCCGCCGCTTTTGCAGTGTACGCCATCTTCTTTTACAAGGCCCCCATCCCGGCCGCCAAACCGGAACCAACCCCCACCTTTGAAATTGTCCGATTTTCGGAAGAAGGAGAAGCAGGGGCTTCTCAACCGTCTGCGCCGGAAGCAGGTCAACCGGTGGGTAATCAGGCCCCGGCCCAACAGCCCGATGCTGAGCAACCCGCCGCTCCGGCAGGAGAGCAACCGGGCGCTCCGGCAGGAGAGCCGCCCAATCAGCCGGCTCAAGCCGGGGTCAAGCCGGTCATCAATACTGAACCGGTTTCTATGTCCTCGCCGGATTACAGCATGCAGGTATTCCTTTTCTGGAAAGAAGAAATTGCAGACCGGGATTTACAATTGGTTCAGGATGCCGGCTTTACCTGGGTAAAACAAGAATTCCCCTGGCGCGAAATTGAACCGGTCAACAAGGGCGATTTTGATTGGAGCCGCACCGACCGGATTATGGAGCAAATTGATAAGCACGGTCTCAAAGTTATTGTGCGCCTGGGGGTACAGCCGCAATGGGCCGGCGGCGGTTTTCCGGAAGTTGGCCCGCCCAACAACCTGCAAGATTTTGCCGACTTTGCGGCCGCGGTAGCCACCCGGTACAAAGGGCGCATTGATGCCTACCAGATTTGGAACGAGCCTAACCTGGCGCGGGAATGGGGCAACCGCCCGCCCAACGCCGCGGAATATACAGAATTGTTAAAAATTGCCTACGAAAGCATTAAAGCCGTTGACCCCTACCCCCTCATCATCAGCGCCGGCATGGCACCCACCACCCGCAACGACAACGTAGCCCGCCCCGACACCTACTACATTCAGGAAATGTACGAGGCCGGCGCAAAACCCTATTTTGATGCGCTGGGTGTGCATGGCCCCGGCTACGCCTCTCCCCCGGAGATGGATCCCGCCGAAATTGCCCGCACGCCCGGCCTGGCCAACCCCGGCGACTTTAAAGAAGAAAACAACGTTCCCGAAGAGTTGCGACGGGTGTACGGCTTCCGGCACGTGGAAGATGTCAGGCAAATCATGGTCGATAATGGTGACGCAGACAAAAAAGTGGTGCTGCTGGAATTTGGCTGGACTATCGACCCCCGGCCCGATTCCCCGTACAAATGGCACGCCGTTTCCCCGGAACAGCAAGCCCAATACTTTGAGCGGGCTTACCAGTACGCCAAAGAAAATTGGCGCCCCTGGATTGGCGTCATGAGCCTGATTTACGTGGCCAACCCGCAATGGACCATGGATGACGAGCAAACCTACTGGAGCATTGTTTACCCCACCTATCCCGAACTGACCGCTGCTCCGGCCTATTACGGCCTCAAACAGATGCCCAAGGATTAAAATGACTTCTTTGGCCGCTTGGCCTATAACTCATTTTAAGCGCACCGAATTCATAAAAAAACCGGACCGTTTCAACGTTGACCGGGGCAAAAAACCTGACAGACTGTCGGGTTTTTTCTTGACATGGTATTGGGGTAGATTTATACTAAGGAATCGGGATTAAATAACTGCCCCTTTTGTCCAAAAAAACGGTAAAGTGTAATACAAGCAGCTTTGCTTTACGCTTGCCAAATGGTTGCAAGTGAAATGATATTTGAACGTGCTGCCGCATGAAATTTTTAGCCGACGTTAATGCCGGCGGCATTCTGGCTCATTGGCTAGAGAAAATGGCTCTCTGGTAGTTTGCAGGATCGCTCTATAAAAAGCGTATTATCTGCCACTG
>CAYWSS010000058.1:0-14241 GCA_964460505.1 uncultured Caldilineaceae bacterium
ATGCGTTGGAGTGAAGATGGGTTCAACCATCTACTTCACTTACGGTTAGCCTGGGTAAATGGTCGCTTTGACTCTTTTTTCCTGTTTCTACCCCCTCCCCCAAGTCCTAGATGCGCCCTGGCGATGGCTAAAATTCACTTTTTTTGGCAGTTATTCACTTTCGTGATACAATGCGTCCGAATTCTAGTATGACACCCTCTGATCAATGAGATTGTCCAAGGTGACCGTTCAACCCCCCGTTCGCCTGCGATTGAAATCACAGACTAAAACGAGAAAGTCGGTTATCGCGAAACATCCTTTAGGGAAAACCGACTTAAAAATAATGAATCCAGTCCGTTTTTGACGGACTCGGTGTATTAATTAGCCTTGATGCTCTTACAAAAACGCGAAGTTGAAGTATTTTTTGTTTTTATGTCAACCAAGTTCCTTTTCAAGAATATGGGTAAGAGCGTAGCTTTGAATTTTAATTCAAGGCGGGCGGCGAGGACTGAGAATGGCTGAAGAAAGGGTAAAGCCAGTGATTTTAGATACGTCAGATACTCTGGAAGCGCTCGACATGATCGAAATAGTTGAGGCCAACCGGCTGGGGGCGGCCAAACGAATCTGCCGGGGCAAAGTGTTGTTCTGGCAGAATGACCCAGTCGACCGCCTGTTTCTAGTTAAAACCGGAAAGGTCAAAACCTGTATCCTGTCTGAGGACGGAAAGAGCCGAACCTATGGCATTTGGGGGCGGGGAACCACCCTTGGGATCACTGCTCATTTCCTGGGTGAAAATCATCTGGTAACAGCCCATGTGCTGCAGACCGCTGATGTTCTGATCGTGTCACCCTCAGATTTGGATTCTCTGGTCGAGAGCGAGGTCACGTGTTCGCTGGCCGTGATTCGCTATTTGGCCCGCTTTGTGAAGATATTCTTGCGTGAAGTGGATGCGCTTAGTTTTCTGGACGTGCAGGAGCGCCTGAAGCGTAGCCTGGAAAGTCTGGCGTTTCACCATGGACACGTTACCCCAAATGGCATTCAGATTGATCTGGCCGTTACGCACGAGGAAATCGCCGAGTTGACGGCCGCTAACCGGACCACGATTACCGCCTACCTCAACGATCTGAAAAGGCAAGGTTATCTGTGGTCCTCCGGCCGGCACCTTATCATCGTACCCCGTGACCATATTCGAATCCTGGAGAATCTTTCCGAGGCAGTGGTAGCGGCTGATATTGACGATGCCAAACGGTGGACGCGCCGCGCTATCCACGAAAAGATCGATCTGGTCAAGCTGCTGGATGTGTTGGCGCGCGCAATACCCGAGGTAGAGGCGGGCGAAGTTAGTTATATAGGTGAGCAGTCGGATGTTGGTGAGGCGACAGCGGTTGCCAGAGAGGTTCTGGAAATTTTGCTCGCCGAATACGCTGCCGGTAGACCTCGCCAGTCACCGCTGGGATCGGTGGTGATTGGTACCGCTCAGGGGGACACTCACGATCTGGGCAAGCTGATGGCCAGCATCTTGCTGGTGCGCGCCGGCTTTAGAATCATAGACCTGGGGGTTGATGTCGGTTGGGAGCAATTTGCTGCGGCTGTGCAGGAGCATCGGGCAACCGTGTTGGCCGTGTCCTCAGCGATAACCGTTGATTGCCAACAACAGGAAAGCGCCCGGGAGGTACTTAGGGACAGCGGCCTTCTCGAACAGGTCACGTTGGTAGTGGGGGGAGTGGGTTTTTCCAAAGAAAATGCAGTCAGGCTGGGGGCGGCTGGCTATGCCGGTTCTGTTCTTGACACAGTCCGGCTCGTCAAATTCTTGAGCAAACGAAAACAACAACCGGAATTGTCGTCCGGCCAACAGACTTGAGCGTGTTTTTGCCTTAGAATAGTTTGTAGACTCTGATTTGAAAAATCTGGCCGGATTTGTCGTCTGGACGACAGACAAAGTTTGCGCCATAGCTTACAATAAGCGAAACGGAGCATTAAAATGCCCCGTTATAGATGTTCAGGTAATGTTTTTGGGTAGGGGCAGCGCCTTGTGCCTGCTCTTTGGGGCGACCACAAGGGTTCGCCCCTACAAAATTCAAAATGTTTTTCTGAACGTAACTACTTAAGCACACACCTTTGTAGCCGCTATAGTAGCGTCCTTTTGCCGTTTTTACCCCCCCTCAATCCCCCCCGAATCGGGGGGGGAGTTAGAGGGGGGTAAGTAGTTACTTCTGAACATCTATAATACAGAAAACCTGTTCACTAAAGTATACGAGCGCACTTGGGTTTGGTGAAAATGGGTAACCGAGTATTTTTACCAATTTGATTTGCGCTCAGTATACAAGGAAACAGGCTAAATCATCAGTTTTAGTGCGTTTCAACGCACTTCCCATATTAGCCGGTGATTTCAACCATCGGGCAAACAATTAGCGATTTGTAGGAGGTATTATTCCATGAGTAACCTGGAGAGCTTGGTAAAAGCTGTCATGGACGGCGACGACGTAGCGGCCGTACAGGCCGCGCAAGATGTGGTGGGCGACGATTTTCCTGTGGGGACAGTGATTGACGCGCTGACCGCCGGCATGCGCGAGATAGGCGAGCAATTTGCCCGCATGGACATTTTTTTGCCGGAGATGATGATGGCTGCCCAGGCGATGAAGGCCGTTCTGAAAGTCCTGGATCCCGTGATGAAGGAGCAGGCGACTAACGTCGGGAAGAAAGGTGTCGTGGTAATAGCCACTGTTGAAGGCGATATGCACGAGATAGGCAAGGATATTGTGATCAATATGCTGGAGGTGCATGGATTCGAGGTCCACGACATGGGCTTCGATGTTAATGCGCTGGACCTGGTTAATGAAGCAATCAAGGTGGATGCGGACATTATCGGCGCTTCAGCCCTGATGACCACAACGATGCCGCAGCAGAAGGATGTGGTTGAGATATTGGGGGAGAAGGGAATGCAGGATCGCTTCCACGTAATATTAGGCGGCGCGCCAGTTACCCGCGAGTGGGTAGACGAGACCGGGGCCGATAGCTGGGGCGAGAATGCGGCCGTTGCAGTGGAGATATTGGAAAGCGTAATGAAGGAGAAAAAAGATAATGTTTAACATGTGGGAGATATTGGAGCGCGCCCATACCGGGCCTTTCTGCGAAAATGACGATTTCAACTTCAAGATATTCATGCCCAAAGTCCAGGAAGTCGTCAAGAAATATGATATCAAATACGATCCTCAGCACCCGGTACCGGCCGATGATGACCTGGCTGATCGCGTTTGGCAAGCGGCAGTAGAGTTGTTCCTCGAAACCGGCGTGTTGAATGTCGATACACACCGGCGCATTATGGTGAGCGAGAGCGAGTTGAAAGAAGCGTTATACCATTACCCTGGACGCTTCTTGGTGGGTACGGGTAAGGATACGCGGCTGTGGGAAAGCCGGTTGCCCGAAGATACCAAAACTCCGTTTTGTATCTTTAGCCCCGACATTACCTACGATGAGGAGTTGATGCTCCCCGCGTCCATTGCCTATGTTCAAGAGCCGCTGGCCGATAGTGTATGCGGGCCGATACTGGAAGAAAGCATCGGCATGAAGATCAAGTCGGGCGCCCCCAGCGAGATGTCTGGTGTGTTGCAACACGCGACGACGCTGCGGCAGGCCTGCCGGATGGTTGGCCGGCAGGGGCTGTTTCTGGTGGCGGTCGGAACGGCTCAATCGGACACCGGGCAGTTTGCGGTCAGCAACGAACAGTGGGGTGTGCGCCCCACAGACAGCCGGCTCATCGGCGCGTTAACAGAATTTCGCATTGACAATGAGTTGCTGAACAAAATAGCGCACTGTATGCAATACGACAACCACATTGGCTGTTTAAGCGGCGCAATCTATGGTGGATATGCCGGCCGGGCAGAAGGCACGGCAGTATTGGAAGTAGCCTACCACCTTGTTGGATTGACCATCTATCAGGGTACTTATAACAATAGCTTCCCCTTCCATCTCCACTTCACATCCAACTCGGGGCGTGAAATGCTGTGGCTGGTCAGCATCAAGCATCAGGCCATCAGTCGCAACAGTCGTTATCTCTCGACTTCGAACGGCTTTTTGAACGCCGGCCCCGGCACCGAGCAGGTGCTGTACGAAGCGGCCGCCCATGGTCTGACAAGCACGGTGTCCGGTGGTCACCTGTGGGAAGCAGCGCCGACCCATAACAAGTATCGCAATTACGCCACCCCCATTGAGGCCCGGATGGCGTGTGAGGTAGGCCACGCGGCCGCCAAGCAGGGAATGACGCGCGTCAAGGCCAACGAAATCGTCAACCAGTTGTTAGCCAAATACGAAGACAAGATCGCTGACGCCCCCAAAGGCAAACCTTTTCAGGAATGTTATGATGTCAAGACCGTCCGGCCGCATACCTGGTACCTGGATATGTTCAAAAAGGTCAAGGATGAGATTGCTGAGATGGGAATAGAATTCCCATATTAGTATACGACGGCGTAAATCCTTCGGTAGTTTATGGAGTGAAAAAGTACGCTTTTTCACTCCATAAACTGGGCAATGCGTTGCTTGTAACTACCGAAAGCACCAGTCCAAGGAGGCTGTTTAAGTATGCCAATTTGGAAAGTTCCCAGTCTGGATTTTGATGTTGATGCGGTCTTGCGGGGGCAGGGAGCAGACCCAAGGGTTCTTCGGGGTCGTAGTCCGCGTCTGGTTGAAACTGCTGAGCGCGCTCTGGAAGAAGGGCGCGCTTTTTTAGAGCCACAGACCATCTTTCGCAAATTAAATGTAGAAATGCTGCGTCACGAGCGTCTGGTTTTGGAAGGTGGCGCGATACTATCCGGAGAATTAGTATCGGAACATCTTGGGCCTGCCAAGAGCGTAGTGTTGTTTCTCTGCACAGTAGGAGATGCGCTGGAGGCCTATACCGCCCAGGTATCCGAAGATAACATTGTTTACGGATTGGCCCTCAATGGGGTTGGTTCAGCAGCCGTGGAAACTTTGGCCAATGCGGCCTGTAGATATTTTGAAGATCAGGCTGATGAGCATAGGATGCAATCTTCCATTCCCATCAGCCCCGGCATGGTTGGTTGGCCGGTAGGAGTGGGCCAGCCCGAGATATTCTCTATTTTGGAACCTTCCAAAATCGGCGTTCACCTGAATGAATATGGTCTGATGATGCCTCGCAAATCTTTGACGACGGTGTTAGGTTTTGGCCCTGCAATGAAAACCACCGGTAGGACTTGTGATTATTGCGCTATGCGCGAGACTTGTCGCTATCAGGATCATTACGACCCAACCCACATCTAAATCGAAAAACTTGATTGGCTGCTGCGTACGGGACCTGCCGGCTACCCCAGAGCAAGTGTTGGCGGCAATTCAGAGACTCTGATTTGAGAAATCCGGCAGACTTTGTCGTCTGGATGACAGACAAAGTCTGCATCTTAGTTTATAATATATCCTCTGCCACTGTTTTTCCCCCATTTGGCCGTAGGTGGCTTGTCCAGATTAGGAGGTAGTGAATGGGATGAGCAATATTATTCTCAACGGCGAACACCTGACGTTTGAAGATGCCTTAACCGTTGCCTATGCGCCTTTCCGAAGGGAAACTGTCAAGGTCGAACTCTCCGACGGAGTCTGGCAGAAGGTACGCCGGGCAGAGCAGACAGTGCAAGATTTTATCGCCCGCAACGAGGTTGTTTACGGCGTCATCCCCGGCTTTGGCGCGTTCAAGGACCGCCTCATCCCGCCAGAGCAGGCGCAGCAGCTCCAACGTAACATCCTTATGAGTCATGCAGTGGAGGTGGGAGAGCCGCTGGACGAGCCGGCGACGCGGGCGATGATGCTAATCCGGACCAACACGCTGGCCAAAGGACATTCGGGCATCCGGGAAGAAACGCTTTACCTGTTGTTGGATATGCTAAACCTGGGTGTGCATCCGGTTGTGCCCCGCCATGGCCCGCTGGAAGCCAGTGGCGATCTGGCCCCGCTGGCCCATATGTCGCTACCTCTTATCGGGTTGGGAGAAGCGGTTTTTTGGGGCCGGCGCCAATCCGGGACCGAGGCGCTGGCGCAAGCCGGGCTATTGCCGGTAACGCTGGAGGCCAAAGAGGGCCTGGCCCTCACCAACGGCACAGCATTTATGGCTTCGGCAGGCATGCTGACCACTTGTCAGGCCGAGAACCTGGCTTACACTGCCGGCCTGGCCGGCTGCCTGAACCTGGAGGCGCTCAACGGCACGCCTTGCGCCTTCGAGGAACGCATCCACGCTGCGCGACCCCACCCGCGCCAGGCAGAGTCCGCTGCCTTCCTGCGACAGACCATCGCCGGCAGCGACTTTACCCGGTCCGATGATTCCCTCAATGTGCAGGATGCCTACACGCTGCGCTGCATCCCCCAGGTACACGGCGCAGTGTGTGACACCATCCTCTACGCCCGCTGGGTGTTGGACATCGAACTCAACGCCGCTACCGACAATTCCCTCATCTTTTTCGACGAAGAAACCGGCCAAGCGACGGTGCTCTCCGGCGGCAACTTTCACGGTGAGCCGATAGCTATTGCTATGGATTATCTGGCGCCGGCGCTGACCGAGTTGGGCAATATTTCGGAGCGGCGGCTCGCCCGTCTGACAGACGAAGCCGGCAATCAAGAGACGTTGCCGGCCTTCCTCATCAAACATGGCGGGTTGAACTCCGGCTTTATGTTGACCCAGTACACAGCCGCGGCGCTGGCTTTGGAGAACAAGGTGCTGGCCCACCCTGCCGGCGTAGACACAATCCCTACCTCGGCCAACACTGAAGACCACGTGAGCATGGAAGCGGCGGCCGTTTGGCAGGCGCGCCAGATTGCGGCCAACGTGGAGCATATTCTGGCGCTGGAACTGTTTGCTGCAGCGCAGGGCATAGACCATCGCCGGCAGACGCTGGGGACGGAGGCCAGGTTATAGGGCAGGGAACGGCCCCGGCTTATGATCTGATCCGCCGGCGAGTACCTTTCCTGGGGCAGGACGCGGTGATGTGCCCCTACATTGAGGCGGTGCGGGACCTTGTGGCTGGCGGGGAGTTGATAGCGGCGGTCGAAAAATTCGTTAAGGAATGATGCGTAAATAACTTGTCCATTTCACCAGGAGATTAGAGATTGGAGATTGAAGATTCAGGCTAATAATCTCCAAATCTCCAATCTCCAAAACGGGCAAATTAATTAATTCTCATTCCTGATTAGAGATGGAGAAGAAGAGAATGGTGTTACAAAGTAACTATGTTGTATTCAACACGCCACAATTCAAAAAGCTCTCTGACGATCAGTTGGAACGCATCCATCACGCCAGTTTGGAGATTTTGGATCGCACCGGGGTATGCCTGTATGACCGGCAAGCCCTTGATCTGTTTAAAAAAGCCGGCGTAAAGGTTGTAGAGGAGACTAAAGTACACATTCCTCCCGGCCTGGTCGAGTGGGCGCTGTCCGTTGCGCCCAAACGGGTGGTGCTGTGTGACCGGCACGGCCGGCGCGTTATGCCCCTGGAGAGGAACAACGTCTTTTTTGGCCCAGGCTCCGACTGTCCGAACATTCTGGATCACCGCACCGGTGAACGACGCCCCGGCACCTTGCAGGACATCGTCGAGGGGATGCGGGTTTGTGATGCTTCGCCCAACATTGACTTTTTGATGTCCATGTTCATTGCCTCTGACATTGAAGACCAGGAGGTAGCCGATCGTTACCAGATGCGGGCTATGCTGATGAACAGCACCAAGCCCATCCTCTTTGTAACCACCGAGTTTGAAGGCTGCGTGGATGCAATTAAGATGGCCGGGATTGTTGCCGGCGGAGAGGAAGAACTGCGCCGCAACCCCATTTGCGCCTGTTACATCAACGTCACTGACCCCTTGCGCCATAATGCCGAGTCCCTGCAAAAGCTGCTTTTTTTAGCGGAAAAGGGATTGCCGACCACCTACACGCCGATGGTGCTGCGAGGGATGAATGGCCCGGTCACTGCGGCGGGGGCTATTGCCCTGGCCAATGCGGGCGAGTTAGTAGGCCTGGTGTTGGCCCAACTTAAACGCGAGGGGGCGCCGGTGATTCACAGCGGTGGTTATCACGATATGTTCGATATGCGCACGATGGTTGGCGTCTATGAGTCGCCGGAGGGGCGCAACGGGCGGGCTGAACTGGCTCATTATTACGGCCTGCCGGTGTTTGGCCTGGCCGGGGCCAGCGACTCTAAACTCCCCGACCAACAAGCGGCGGCCGAGGCCGCCCTCTCTATGTTCATTGAAACCCTGTATGGGGTTAATCTTATCCATGACGTGGGTTATTTGGAGAGCGGCAAGTGCAATTCTCTTGAGCAATTGGTGATATGTGATGAAATTATCAACTATATCAAGCGTTTTATGCAAGGGGTAGAAGTGAGTGAGGAAACCCTGGCCCTGGATCTCATTGACGAGGTTGGGCACGAAGGCGACTTTATCAGCACGGACCACACCTTGCAACATTTCCGGGATGACTGGTATCCCAACCTGTTTGATCGCAACGACTTTGGGGGATGGCAAGCGGCGGGAGGCAAGACGCTGCGGCAAAAAGCGCAGGAGCGAATAGAGGAGATTCTGTCTCCTGCAGGACATCAGCCAGAGCCGTTGCCGCCGGATGTCCAGCAGAGAATTGACGAAGTTGTGAATCTGGCTATCGCCTAAAAATGAAAGCGGTGAGGGGTTTTTGATTTTGATAAACGATAGTATAATGGTTTTTAATCCTCATGCCTCATTCCGTTTTAAGTTCCGTTGTTGATTCTATCTTGACCTGAATGCTCGTTTTGGGCATCATTACTATTTTGTCAAAGTCACCTGCGATGTCAGAACTTATTAACCCACAAGTTTCAATTTACCGCCGGCTGAAACAGCGAGTATTCCTCTTTCGCTCGCCCTGGAAAGACATCGCTCAATTCATCCTTCTGATTGCTGTGATTGGTTGGTTGATGTCGATCAGTACCTCCAGACTCGGTTACAACTGGCAGTGGTACCGCGTTCCCCACTATCTGTTTAGAATGGAGGATGGCCAGCTTGTTGCCGGCGAGCTGATCCAGGGACTGCTATTTACCTTGAGAATTTCAGGCATCAGCCTTGTCCTGGCCCTTGCCATCGGGCTGGGAACGGCCCTGATGCGGTTGTCCGGCCCCTATACGGGCAGACTTTTGGCCAGGGGTTACCTGGAAGTCATCCGGAACACGCCGCTGGTCGTGCAGATATATCTTGTGTATTTCGTCATCGGCCCAATCTTCGGACTTAGTCCCTTCACTTCAGCGGTTATGGCTCTGGCCTTGTTTGAAGGCTCCTATATGTCAGAAATTTTCCGGGCCGGAATTATCTCTCTACATAAAGGGCAGTGGGAGGCGGCTCACAGTCTGGGCTTGAGCACCGTTGATACCTATCGGGACGTCATCCTGCCCCAGGCCATCCGGCGCATCCTGCCGCCGTTGACCAGCGAGGTTATTACCCTGATCAAGAACTCGGCCCTGGTCAGCCTGGTTTCTCTAACCGATTTGGCCTTGCAGGCTCGAATTGTGGCCGCCGACACGTTTCTTGTCTTCGAGATCTGGTTCACCACAGCCGCAATTTATCTGGCAATTCTGGTGCCTCTATCCACAATTGTATACTATCTGGAAAAACGGTTCAGGATTTTAACCTGACCTTAGTTACCCGACAAACCTTCCTGGAAGCTCGATTTAAGGCCGGAATCGGTTCATAATCAGAGCAACTTGACTTTAAAACAGCTTTCAGGAAGGTGAATAAAACCTGATCAGGGGGAGCTTATGCGTGAAAAAGAGTTTGGGGACTATATTATCACGGTTGATAATGTCAGTAAAACCTTCCCCGGGGAGATTCAGGCTGTCAAGAACTTCTCGATAAAAGTTCGTCGCCGGGAGGTAGTGGTGATTATGGGGCCTTCGGGCTCGGGCAAATCTACCATACTGCGCTGCCTCAACGGGCTGGAGGAAGCGGACAGCGGCGCTATCATCGTGGATGATATCCCGCTGGATGACAATAAGAAGCATCGCCTGGAGATACGTAAAGAGGTGGGCATGGTATTTCAGTCCTTCAACCTCTTTCCCCACCTGACCGTCCTGAATAACGTGAACCTGGCCCAGATACGGGTGCGGAAGAAGAAGAAGTCGGAGGCCGCCGAGTTTAGTATGGAGTTGCTGCAGACGGTGGGGATTGCCGACAAGGCCGACAAATACCCCGCCCAACTCTCCGGCGGCCAGCAGCAGCGGGTCGCCATTGCGCGTGCCCTGGCTATGATGCCCAAGGTGATGCTCTTTGATGAGCCCACCAGCGCTCTGGACCCGGAAATGATCGGCGAGGTCCTTGATGCGATGAAGGATCTGGCCAGAAAGGGAATGACAATGGTGGTGGTTACCCACGAGATGGGCTTTGCTCGAGAGGTCAGCGACTGGGTGATTTTTATGGATGAGGGGAAGATCGTGGAGACAGGCACGCCCGAACAGATTTTCGATGACCCTCAGGAAGATCGTACCAAGCTCTTCCTGAGCCAAATATTGTAAGTCAGGGGGGGGGAGGAGGAGGTGTTCAATAACAAAAGCTTCGCTGGTTCAATGCCTGATGGTTGCAGATATGTATCTGCAACCCATAATCTGCGGATATATATCCGCATAGCACCCGTTACGGTTATCTAACCGTAACCATCAGTAAAAAAAGTGTCAGTAGTGAAATTAGCGAAAGGAGAAAAGAAGTGAGCAAGAAAAGTAGTTTGAAAAAGGTAGCGCCGGTCATAACTATAATCTTCCTGTTTATTGGTTTACTGACCGGCGGCGCGTCGCAGTCGCAGGAGGCGGAGAAAGCCGCCGAAGCCGAGACGGCGACAAACCATATTGACGAGATCCTCAAGCGCGGCGTCCTGAAGGTGGGGCTTGATATCTTTGTCCCCTGGGCCTTCAAGGACAAGGACGGCAACCTGGTAGGCTATGAAATTGACGTGGCCACGAAACTGGCCGAGGATATGGGCGTCGAGGTGGAGTTCGTGCCTACCGAGTGGTCCGGCATTATCCCCTCCCTGCTCACCGGCAAGTTCGACGTGATCATCGGTGGTATGGGAACTACCACGGAGCGGGCGCTAAAGGTAAACTTTTCCATTCCTTATGAATGGTCTGGTATGGACGTCGTGGTCAACAAAGATATGCTGCCGGGTGTGACCAGCCTGGAGGAATTGAACAACGAGGATATCATCATTGCGCTCCGGCTAGGGGCTACACCCGTCGCGGCAGCCGAGATGTTTACGCCCAAAGCTCAACTGCACCAGTTTGATACTGATGAGGCGGTGATACAGGATGTGCTCAATGGAAACGCCCATGCCGCTTTCTCTTCTTCCCCCAAGCCGGCGTTCTGGGCCGCTGACTATCCGGATGTCCTGTACCGGCCGCTCGGTGGAGTACTCTTCACCCACGAGCCTTCCGGCTTTGCTGTGCGCAAGGGCGATCCTGATACCGTCTTCTTCTTCAATACCTGGATTATAAAGAATGAGGATTGGCTCAAAGAGAGGTCTGACTATTGGTATGGCACCAAGGATTGGGAACATCTCTTACCGGAATAGTTGTTAGCGATGTTTGAAATTTGTTGCCCGTCCTTCAGGGCGGGCAACAATTTTTAGACCTTGGGAGAGTAATATTTTGATCGCCAAGAAAGCCAGATTCCAAGCCATAGATGTCGTGATTATTCTTCTTTGCATTGCAGTTGGTGTGTATATCTATTATCGCATCAAATTCGGGTTACAATACAAAGGCGACTGGTCGGTAATTCCGCAATTCCTGTTTCGTTGGGATGAAAAAACAGGCAGATGGGTGACTAACTTCCTGTTGCAGGGCCTGATTACAACCCTGAAGCTGTCGATCTGGGCTATGATACTGGCCACAATTGTGGGAATCATCATCGGCCTTTTCCGAACCAGCGACAATCTGTTTCTACGTATGGTGGGCAGGAGCTACGTAGAATTGATCCGGAATCTGCCACCTCTGGTGTTGATCTTCATCTTTTACTTCTTTGTCGTAGATCAGATTATGCCTCTCTTGGGTGTGGAAGAGTTCATCCGGAGCCGTTCAGACAGGGGCCAGGCGATTCTAGCCTTCTTTTTTGCTGACGAAGCCCTTTTTGTCCAGTTTATCTCCGGCGTTATTACCCTTGCCTTTTTTGAAGGCGCGTATATTGCTGAGATTATCCGGGCCGGAATCCAATCGATTGAGCGAGGGCAAAAAGAGGCTGCTTACTCTCTGGGGCTGTCCTGGTTAGATCAGATGCGCTTTGTGATTATGCCCCAGGCGCTCAAGCGGGTTCTTCCCCCTCTGTCCAATGAGTTCATCAATACTATCAAATACTCGGCCATCACCTCGATTGTGTCTATTCAGGAGCTAACCTTTATGGGCCGCCAGGTTGTTGTTGCCACGCGGTATATTTTTGAGACCTGGATAACCGTCTCGGTGATGTACATGGTGCTTACATTAAGCTTGTCTCTTTTCACCAGCCGGTTAGAAGAAAAAATGAGACGAAGCGATTAACGCAGTATCTTCTCAATATGTAGGGGCGACCCTTGCGGTCGCACCGGGGCAGGCGCAAGGCCGTGCCCCTACCCCGGATTATTGAGAAGATACTTAACGGGCTTGTCTCTGCATACAGGCGTGACGATGCTTTCCGAGCCTGAAATCGCAGCGTTGGCCGAAAGGGTGATGCTGTATCTGGCCGAGCGGGGTGTAAAGATACAGCATCCGTCGGTTTTGACGGTTCTGGATCAGGCGGGCGCGCAGGTGGATATTGAGGCCGAAATCGTGCGGTTCCCCAGAGGTAACCGTTCAGCCCCCTATGTCATTCCCGCATGTAGTAAGCGGGAATCCATCCGCATAGCCTGTGGATTCCCGCTAAAAACGTGCGGGAATAACATACTTAGCGCCATATCCGGCAGGGGGTGTGAACGGTTACTCCCCAGAGAGCTGGTTGAAGCAGCGCTGAAAAAGGCTCCGAAACCCTTCACCTTGGCCGCTGCCATACCGAAATTAGATCTGGCGCTTCCGCACCCAACGGGGGATTTTTACTCATGCGCCGGTACGGGAGCACGAGGGATCATTGATCCCGAGGGTGGCGACTATCGGCGGCTGACCGTCTCTGATGTACGGGAGTGGGGGCGGCTGATCAATGCTTTGGACAATGTCGATCTGTGTGCCTTTTCCACATCCACCGACGCGCCTCCCAAGACCGTGGATGTCCATTCGTTGAGGGCGCTGCTGGAAACTGGATCCAGCTCCATACAGAAGAAACCCTGCCTTATCTTTTCGAGTTGACAGCGGCCAGGGCGGGGAGCAGGGAAAGCCTGGCAGAAAGACCGATTGTAGTATCATCGCTTGCTTCCTGACTCCCTTTCAATTCAAATCAATGGGCATCAGGCGATGCTGACCAACGCTGCTTGCGCCCGGTTCATTCGCAAGGCATTCCGAATTCCAACTCACACCGCCGGGTTCACCACAGATATGTTCCGGCCTGACGGACAGGCTATGACGGAGCACAGCCTTTACGCATTCATGGTTGTCGCAGCAGGGGCCAGCATCCTGGATCGTGCAGGGGAATTGGAGGCAGCCATGACCATTAGCCCCATCCAACTCATTGTGGATAACGAGGTTGTAGAGATGCTGAAACGTCTCCATCGTGGGATTGAGCTAAGTGAGAAGACCCTGGCTTGGGAGGATATTCTGGCCGTTGCTCCGGGAGGCCACTTCCTGGAGACCGAATACACCCTGAAGCACTGCCGGGATGCTTTTCAGCCTCGGCTGTTTCTGCGCCAGTCCAGAGACGACCGGGAGTTCAAAGGGTGTCCTGATCTTATCACCCGGGCCCAGGAGCGGTACCGGAAGATCATCGTTGAAGCGAAGAAAGTGGAGATTCTTGACAGGGTACGGGAGGAGATGGCCCGAATTGTTCGGGAGGCGGACCTGACCCTGGCACAGCAGGGGGACAGAGGATGAGCGAAAGACTGGTCTGGGGGGCGCCTTCGTTTTGGATTGAGCGCCTTCCCCTCTATTACGGGCGGCATAAGGGTTTCTTTCAGGAGCAGGGTTTCTCTTTGGATATCCGGTACTTCTGGGGAGGGCCTGAACTGGCCCACGCTGTGGAACAAGGACAGATTCTGATCGGCTCGATGGGGCTTCCTCCATTTTTAAAAAGCTTCTTCCAGGGTCTGCCCGCGCGGGTGGTCGGCGCAAGCACCGGCCCGCAGCTCGAGCAATATCTGCGCTGGCGTCCCGCA
>CAYWSS010000059.1:0-14225 GCA_964460505.1 uncultured Caldilineaceae bacterium
GTTCTCAGTTGGGGTTGTATGTCTGGTTTTTAAGCGTGGCGCTGTTGGTCTTTGTCGCGGGTACCTGGGCCTGGGGCAAAGTCTACCGGGAAACCGATGAGGATTCGGCCATTAAACGGGTGGCCAAAAACAGCCTGGTGCCGATGGTCATGGCCCTCTCAAACCGGCTGATTGATTTTGCCTTTGCTCTGCTAATGCTGCGAATTTTGCAGCCGGAGGGAGCCGGGAATTACGCCTTTGCGGTGGCGTTTATTGGGCTGGCAGAGATTATCACCCGCTTTGGATTGGGCACGCTGGTTACCCGCGATGTGGCCGCCAATCGAGCCGAAAGCAACCGCTACCTCTCAAACGTAACAATTTTACGGGGGTTTTTGTGGCTGCTGGCCGTGCCCATTATGGCCGTGTTGCTGGCCATGTACGTATCCTTTGGCGAAACCGGCCGGGATGTGGTGATTACCATTGCGATTTTTGCACTCGGTACCTTTTTTAGCAACCTGTCCGATGGCCTCACCGCCATTTTCTACGCCCATGAAAAAGCCGAATATCCGGCGGGCGTCAGCGCCATCACCACCTTTACCCGGGTGACGGTGGGGGCGCTGGTGCTGCTGTTGGGGTGGGGCATTATTGGCCTGGCCGGCGCTTCTCTGGTGGCTAACCTGGTGGCTTTTGCGGTGTTGTTCTGGCTGCTGATAACCAAAATTTTCCGGCCGTATTTGGAAGCTGACCGCGGCTTGCAAAAAGAGATGATGGGCCAGAGTTTCCCCCTGATGATCAATCATCTGCTCTCTACCATCTTTTTCCGCATCGATGTTTTTATTCTCAAGCCCATTTGGGGCAGCCGCGAGGTGGGGTATTACAGCGCCGCCTACAAATATATCGACGGCATTAACGTGATTCCCCAATATTTTACGCTGGCCATTTTTCCGTTGATGAGCCGCTTTGCCGCCGGCTCGCGGGATTCGCTGGTGCGGGCTTACATTTTGAGCCTGCGTTTGCTGCTGATGCTGGCCTTGCCCATTGCTATGGGCACCCCGTTTGTGGCCAGAGAACTGATTCTCTTTTTGGCGGGAGAAGAGTTTTTGCCGGATTCGATGATTGTGCTGCAAATACTGATCTGGTTCCTGCCGTTCAGCTTTGTCAATCAGGTAACTCAGTATGTTCTGATTGCCATCAACCAGCAGCGGGCGTTGACCCGGGCCTTTATCATTGGGGTTGTGTTTAACACGGTCACCAACCTGATGTTTATCCCGTTGTACGGCTATCGTGCCGCCGCAGTGACCACTATTCTGTCAGAGTGGGCGCTGCTCATTCCATTTTATCTGCTGGTGCGGAAGCACCTGGGTACGGTTCCGTGGCTGGATGTGGTTTGGCGGCCGGCGGCCGCGGCTTTGGTCATGGGCAGCTTTTTGAAACTTATTGGCGATGTAAATTTCTTTGTTACGCTGCTTGCCGGGGCGGTGGTGTACCTGGCTGCACTGGCTGCCGTGGGCGGGTTAAATCAGCAGGATATGGGTGTGGTCTGGCGGGCGGTGCCTTTGGGGCGGTTACGGGATAAACTGCTTTCTAATCTGTAGAACAAAAAAGGGGGCGTCCACAACTGGACGCCCCCCCCTTTTGCCGTGGGCAACGAGGGTTTTTCCGGTTACAAAACTTCAGTTTTGTAACCGGAAGAATCCTGCGGAGATATATTACCTACGGGCACGGCGCGCCCGGTTTGATTGAGTTGAAAAGCTGACAAAATTCCTCGACCAACTTTTTGGAAGGCAGGCTGGCCGGCCCGTCTGACGCGCAGCGAAATCCAACATCGACCTCGCTGAAATTTTGGCTGTTGGTGTAGCGGCGGCTGGTGGTGTAAAACGCGCCGTCGGGGTTGGCAAAGCTGCCTCCCCTAAAGATGCGGGCCGCAGCCTCATCATCATCTTTATTTTCATCGTTACCACCACCACTGCTGTTTTCCGGATTGAGAGGGGGGGAGGTGGCATAGAAATTTGCGTCGTAAACATCGCTTACCCACTCGGCGGCGTTGCCGGCCATGTCCAGCGCGTCGAACGGGCTGGACCCGCCGGGAAAGCTGCCCACCGGCTGCGTGTCACCGGAACCGGCTGCAGAGAGGTTGGGGTCAAAACTGTTTCCCCAGGGAAAAGTCAAATTATCCGAGCCCCGGGCGGCGTATTCCCACTCGGCTTCGGTGGGCAGCCGTTTGTTGTCAAAGCGGCAGTAGGCCTGGGCCTGGTCCCACGTCACGGATACAACCGGAAAATTACCAAACTGGGGGTCGTCCCGGTAATTGGCGCGGGTAAATGAATCAACTGAATTGGCCGGCGTACACGCGCCGTCGGCCACGCACCTGCGATATTCGTTGTTGGTCACTTCAAATTTGTCGATAAAAAAACCGCCCATTAATACCGGGTGCGCCGGTTGCTCATCAGGCTGGCCGCTGTTGGATCCCATTGTAAAAGAACCGGCCGGCACAGAAACCATTCCTGCCGGCAGGGGAGCCTGTTCCTGAGGCTCCGGGTCTTGTGGAGCAGGTGGCTCCGGGCTGGGTGGCTCCGGCGGCGGTTCCTCAGTAGGTTCAGCGGTTGGCGGAATCGTTGGCTCCGGTTCCGGGGTGTTGGTCGGCTCTTCGACAACCGGTTCTTCTGTTGGAATTGCTTCTTCCTTTGATGCGGGGGGAACCGGAGTATCGGTGGGTTCCGGTTTCGGTGTTGATGTCGGATCTTCTTTTATAATTTCTTCCGTTGGCACGGGCGGCGCGGGCGTGAATGTAGGCTCATCTTCTACAACGGCTGCCACCGATTCTTCGGTAGCCGGGGCCGAGATGGCCTCATCTTCGGCACTGCCGTCACCCCCGCCGGAAAAGGCAAATATCGCTATTATTCCCAAAAGTAAGATTACAACTACGGCTGCCGCACCAATCATCCACATCGGCATCCCGCCTTGTTTTGCCGGCACGGATGCCGGCACGGATGCCGGCACGGGCGACGGCACGGGCGACGGGGGCGGTGCGGGTGGCGCTACGGCAGTACCGGACATTGCCGCCGATTGCATAATGGTCGCATCCGGGTCTGCTTCTGGCGCCGCCGCCGGGGCCACAACGGGGATTGCTGCCGGCGCAGATGGTTTGGCCGAAGGGTCCACGGCTCGAAGGGCCGCGGCCAAATCGGATGCCGTTTGATGCCGCTCTCCTCTGTTTTTGGCCAACGCCTTTTCAATAATATTTGCCATGTCATCGGGGATGTCTACCTTGATATTGCGGATATTTGGCGGTTGTTGTGAGACATGCTTCATTAAAATAGCAACCGTCGATTCCCCTTCAAACGGGGGGACACCGGCTGCCATCTCGTACAGCATTACCCCCAGTGAATAGATATCAGTCCGCTCATCGGGCCGGTCCCCCTGCGCCTGTTCCGGCGACATGTATTTGGCGGTGCCAATAATTGCGCCTGTGGCGGTGTGCTGCGCGGTTCCCATCATTTTGGCTACGCCAAAATCCATCAAAATCGGCTGCCCGTTGGGGTTGAGCATGACGTTGGCCGGTTTGAGGTCGCGGTGAATCATCTTTTTGTCGTGCGCGTAGGCCACCGCATCGCACACTTTGGCCATAATATTTATGGTCTCTTCCAGCGGAAGCAGATCTCCAGATTTATTAAGCGCCTTTAGCTTGTCCTGGAGGGTTTGGCCGGGGATAAACTCCAGCACCATATAATAAACATTGCTGTCGTGGTTAAAGTCGTACACCTGAATAATATTTTGGTGCCGAAGCTGGGCGACTGCCGCTGCCTCCTGTTCAAAACGGCGCACAAATTCGTCATCGCTGGAAAGGTGGGGGTGGATCAGTTTGACAGCAACGGCCCGGCGCAGATTGGGGTCGGTGGCTTTGTATACCGCCGACATTCCACCCTGTCCCAGCAGCGATTCGATTTTGTATCGCCCACTGATGGTGTGCCCAATCCAACTGGCGTGGGGCTTTGGTTGATTCATGGAGTAACTCCCGAATTACGTATATTTTTTTGCAAGGAATAAAACTATATTGTTGTTGCGATTGGTTGAGATAGAAGGAAGCGCATTGACTCCGAATAACCCGGAGATTCGTGCAAATCAGTCTAAATTATTCGTTACCCGACAAATCTTTCTGGAAGCTCGGTTTTAGACCGAAAATATCCGATAATTGGAGCAAGCCGGCTCTATAACAGTTTCCAGAAAGGTGAACCTACCCAGATACCGGGTGGCGAGTCTAAATTATACACATAAAGCCTTCCGGTGACAATAGAACAGAAGACTTGTTTTAGATTTGACAGGAAACGGTTTTCTTTTAAACGATAAAGAGCCGGTGCTGCCACGACACCGGCTCTCTTGGGAGGGAGAGGGGATAATTCTCATTACGAGAGTAATGAGATATTAACCACATAATAACGCCTAAAGATTAAAGGAAAATGAACGCGGGATTAGCAGTAAATTAATGACAGTTTAGATAAGACGGTTTGTTGATATTGTTTGCAAATGCCCGGTTTTATGGAATAATAGGTTTATCACGTGAAGACAATTGGAGGGGTTATGCGACGACCTGGATTGTGGGTAGCCAACGGACATCCAACAAATATTTCTCAAATGCTCAGTTGGAAACCGGGCGCTATTGCCTGTTTCTTTGATTACCTGGCGGCAAACGATGTATTTAAATATAAAGCCGCCAACCCAACTGTACCGGTAATTGTTCGGTTTCCGCATCCCCAATTGTGGCGCCAAAATCCGGAAGAGTCGGCCCGGCAACTGGGGAATTTTGTGGCTGAAAAATGGGCCGAACTGAAATCCCTTGACCCCTACGTTTATTTTGCCGGCCATATGAACATGCATTACGCAAATGGCGATCCTGACCCCGCCAACCAACCACACTACACTACCCCTGAATTTTACAAAAAATATGCCGGCTGGGTGCGGGCCACTGCCGATGTTATCAAACAAGTTGCGCCCGAGATGAAGCTGGTCACGCCCCCGTTTGCCTACGGCTTCAACGAAGATGGCTCGCCGGACAGCGACGGCGACCCCATCAAAGAATGGGCCGGGTTTGATTACCTGTGGGAAACCGTGCGCGATTATTTTGACAGCACGCTTACTTTTCACGCCTATTGGGGTTATGCCAACGGCGGCTCGGTACCGGATTGGCTGTACGAACCGGAACTTTCCTCCTGGTATGCCTTTCGCTGGCGGCGAATATTGAAACTGTTTGAACGCAGGTATGGCCTTAACGCCAAACTCATTATTGACGAGGCGGCCAGCTTTGGCCCCGCAGACCCCGATTTTACCGAGCAGCTTATCTACTTTGCTCAGGAATGTCTGAGCGATGAGCGCGTGCTGGCGTTGACCTATTTCCTGTGGGAGGATTCTGCCGGCAATCCAATTTTTAAACCCAATGCCTGGGTGCGGGGAATCCCCAATCTGGCGCAGCATCTTGAACGCCTGGCGAATATGGCCTTTGTTGGGGGAGAAGATTCCATTTACACCGGTGACAATGCCACTGACTTATCCGGCATCATGGATTTTGCCGCCGAACCGGCTCCTCCCCCCTTGTTGGAAGATACCGCTGCCGCGACTGAACCCACCCTCCGCGTGTTGTTTGAAGACGGTGCCGTGCGGGTGATGACCATAGAAGATTATCTGCGTTCAGTTGTTCCGGGCGAAATGCCGGCTCTCTGGCCCATGGAAGCCTTAAAATCGCAAGCCGTCGCTTCGCGCACCTACGCCCAATTCTCCACCGAACATTCGCGCCACCAACCCGAAGCAGACATTTGCACCACCACTCATTGCCAGCATTACGATGAATCCAAAATCCATGAGCGGGCCGATGAAGCCATTCAGTCAACCAAAGGGTTGATTTTGCGACATAACGGAGAAACGGCGAATACCGTTTTTTCAGCCCGATGTGGGGGGCATACAAAAAATAATGAAGATGTGTGGCACGGACGCGCTCTGCCCTATTTACGTGGAGTGTCGTGCCCGGATATGGGTGAAAAGTTTGGGCACGGCATCGGGTTTTGCCAGCACGGCGGGCGTGTTTTTGCCGAGCAGGGCCGCACCTTTGACGAAATTCTGGGGCATTACTATCAGGCCACAACCCTGGAGCCACTCACGGATAAGTAATGAAGTTGGGATAGTGAGGTAATATGTCAATATCTAGTAGGGTGAGTGATACGAACCCCAAGATATAGGGTGAAATCGAGTAGGAACCCAAAATTCCAAATCAGTTATATTCTTCTTGCCTGCCATCACAGTTTGTGGTATAATCCCCATCAGTTACGAAGTGAACAGTTGCGAAAAAAAGTGGGCAACCCCCACTTTTTTGTTTAGTTAGAAAAATATTTACCGGTTCGGTTGCAGTTAGGAGGCTCAAAACATCGTGAAAAGTGACTTCATGATGGCTATCAATCAGGTATGCCATGAGCGACAGCTTCCCATGGATATTGTGTTGGAAGCCGTTGAAGTAGCGCTTGTTTCCGCGTACAAACGTAATTTTGGCGGTAATCAATCAATTACTGCCAAGATTGGCTCTCAATCCGGAGAACCACAAATTTTTGTTGAAAAGGTAGTGGTTGAGACGGTTGAGAACGAGACAGTAGAAATTACAGTAAAAGATGCGCAGGCCATTAAGCGCAGCGTACAACTTAACGAATTGGTGTCTATTGAGAGTACGCCCAAAAACTTTGGCAGGATTGCGGCGCAAACGGCCAAGCAGGTTATTCTTCAGCGTATCAGAGAAGCCGAGCGGGATGCCCTGTACAGCGCCTATGCCGAACGGGAAGGTGAAATTGTCAGTGGTACCGTTCACAAGGTGGATTCTCATCAGGTTACGCTCTCTCTGGGTAAAGCAGAAGCTGTTTTGCCGCGTTCCGAGCAGGTACCGACAGAACATTATCGAGAAGGACAACGTTTGCGGGCGTATGTCTCTACCGTCTCAAAAACTAATCGCGGGCCGCAGATTGTTTTGTCGCGCACGCACCGCACCATGCTTCGCCGCCTGCTGGAGGTGGAAGTACCGGAAATTTACAACGGCACGGTAGAAATTAAATCTATTGCCAGGGAAGCCGGCTATCGCTCAAAAGTAGCGGTGGCGGCCCTGCAAGAAGGTGTTGACCCTGTTGGCTCGTGTGTGGGCATGCGTGGTACCCGTATCCAGAACATTGTTAATGAGTTAAATGGGGAAAAAATTGATGTGGTGCAGTGGAATCCTGACCTGGCGTTCTTCATTGCCAACTCGTTGAGCCCGGCCAAGGTCATGAACGTAATGCTCAACGATGACCGTGGCAAGACGGCGGTTGTAGTTGTGCCCGATAAACAGCTTTCTCTGGCTATTGGCAAAGAAGGCCAAAATGCCAGACTGGCTGCCAAATTGACCGGTTGGCGGATTGATATTAAAAGTACCAGCGAGGCCACCGCAGAAGCCATTAGAATGTCCAGAGAAGAGGAATCTATTCAGGTACGGATGGCTGAAAAAGCAGGAATCTTTAATATGGCCGAAGCTATTCTGGCCGAAAAACCACCGCTGGAATTTACTGATGGTGAGCTAAACATGTTAAGCGAGGCCGTAGAAGCCGTAAATCTGGCGATGATGGCCGTTGCCCGCGAACGAAAGGCGGCCGCCGAAGCCGCTCGCAAAGAGGCTCAATCCCGAGACCTTTTGGCCGATGCAGAAGCAATTCTTATGGGGCAACCCGCAGAAGATGTTGCCCCTGTTGCCGAAGAAGTTGTGGCAGAGGAATCCGCGGTTGAAGAGGAAGGCGCGATCAAAACCGGGGGGCAGGACGTTGAAGATATTATGGTCGAAGCCGAGGCAATTCTGGAAGATACAGGCCAGGAAGTCAAAGCTGAGCCTGAAGCCGCGGTTGAGGAAAAAGTGGTGAAAAAGGCTGCTCCTGAAGCTGCGCCCGCCAAACAAAAGGTAATCTCTCCCGAAAAATGGAAAGAAGAACTTGAGCTTGAGGAAGAGCGACAGCGAGACCGCGAAGAAGAGAAAAAGAAAGCCCGTCAGAAAAAACGGCGGCTGGTATACGACGAAAGGCTGGGAGAGGTTGTGGCCGAACGTCGCCGCAAGCAAAGCCGTCGTTCTGATGATTGGCTTGATTATGAAGATGAATAAGTATGGCCAGGCGTAAGCGCAAACCGCAAAGAACCTGTATTGCTTGTAAGGAAGTAAAAGAAAAACGAGAGTTGGTTCGCATTGTGCGAACGCCGGAAAAGAAGGTGATTTTAGACCCAACCGGGAAGGCCAACGGCCGGGGCGTGTATTTGTGCCGGACGGCGGCGTGTTGGGATAAAGGGTTAAAAAAAGAGCACTTATCATACGTGTTAAAAGTAACGGTATCATCAGCGGATATCAACACGTTACAGCACGCTCTTCAAACCGAATTTTCAAACAAATAGATGAAAACGCAGGGTGTACATTGCAGGACTTTTTCAACCTGAGGTTGATGGGGGAAAATAGGCTGTGAACACGTACCTAAATAACGTGTCGGGTGAGGCTTTATGAACAGGTAAACGATTATCAGTTCGTTATTGTTCCTCTCATACTAGCCCAAACCCCCCGGCTAAATTGCTTATCACCCCAAAAATAATCCCGGCTGAAATTTAAGCAGAACTCAGCTTCAATTGAATTCACCCTTTTGTAGTAAATTATTTGCAAGAACACGGTGCCGGCTGTACGCAATGCTTGCGCAGCCGGTTACTGGTGTGTCTGCAAGGTAAAAATTATCAGCATAACCGGCCAACACGTCGATATGCTGTGTTCGACCAGAACACAAATTTAAGCGAGGTGGTAATCATGGCAACTGCTCAAAATAAAGAAGCAACGATAACAAGCACCGGGGCGCAAGAAAAGCGCCTAGAAGTGCCGCCTTCAATTTCAGTGAGAGATTTGGCTGAGATGATGACTATTAGCCCGATCGAAATCATCAAGGTTTTGATGAGCAATGGGATTATGGCCAACATCAATCAGCAAATTGATTTTGATACGGTTTCTATTATTGGCGAAGATATGGGGTACGAAATTATCCCTCCCCAGGTTGAGGAGCCGGAAGAAGCCGAAGAAATCAAGGAACTGCCCCTGCACCGGCGTCTGATTGCAGAGGAAGACCCCGAAAATCTAAAATCTCGTCCACCGGTGGTAACGGTACTTGGCCATGTTGACCACGGAAAAACGACCTTGCTTGATACTATTAGAAAAACGTCGGTGGTAAAGGGCGAAGCCGGTGGAATTACCCAGCATATTGGGGCCTACAAGGTATTTGTTGGCGGCCGCTCAATTACTTTTCTGGATACACCGGGTCACGCCGCGTTTAGCGCCATGCGCGCTCGCGGGGCGCAGGCCACCGATTTGGCCGTGCTGGTGGTGGCCGCTGACGACGGCGTTATGCCCCAAACCCGAGAAGCCGTGGAACACGCCCGGGCGGCTCAAGTGCCAATTATTGTAGCCCTCAACAAAATCGACAAGTCTAACGCCAACCCCGATAAAGTAAAACAGGAATTGGCTGATATTGGCCTGGTCATTGAAGAGTGGGGGGGCGATACTATTTGCGTGCCCCTCTCCGCCCTGGAAAATAAGGGCATTGATGACCTGCTGGAAAATATCCTGCTGGTTATGGATGTGGCCGATTTGAAGGCAAATCCCGACCGCTCTGCTCAGGGCGTGGTGGTGGAAGGCAAAATGGACAGACGCCGGGGCGCGTTTGCGACCCTGCTGGTGCAAAACGGCACGCTTAAATCCGGCGATTATCTGCTGGCCGGCCGGCAGTACGGACGTATTCGGGCTATGTTTAATTTTAACGGCAAAAAAATTAAAAAGGCCGGCCTTTCTGAACCGGTATCAGTTTTGGGATTATCAGGGGTGCCGAAAGCCGGCGATTTCTTTGAAGTGGTCAGAAATGAAAAAGTGGCCCGCGCCAAAGTTGAACAGCGAAAAGATGCCCGCACCAGACAGATGATAACCGCCCCCCGAACCATTACGCTGGAAGATTTCTTTAAACGGCGAGAGGAAAGCGGCGACCAGACCCTCCGTTTAATTATAAAAGCCGATGTGCAAGGCTCGTTAGAACCCATTGTTAACTCCCTGAAAGAGCTGGGCGCCGACACCTTAAAAGTAAAAACGCTGCTGGAGGGCACGGGTAACATTTCAGAATCTGACGCTAACCTGGCCGTGGCTTCGGGAGCCATCATTGTGGGATTTAATGTTGAGACCGACCCGGCAGCCCGGCGCGTAGCCGAATCTGAAGGGTTGGATATTCGACTGTATTCTATTATTTACAAACTTATCGATGACATTGATAAAGCGTTAAAGGGGCTGTTGGCGCCGGAATACGCCGATAAAGTCATTGGCCGGGCCGAAGTTCGGGCAGTCTTCAAAATTCCGCGGCGGGGGCAGGTGGCAGGTTCTTATATCGCCGAAGGCAAAGTTGTTCGTAATGCCATGGCCAAAGTGGTGCGTGGGGGTGAGGTGCTGCACGAAAGCAAGTTGTCCTCCCTAAAACGCTTTACCGAAGACGTAAAAGAAGTGGCCACCGGATTTGAGTGTGGAATTGGGGTTGACGGATTTAATGCCTTTAGAGAAGGCGACGTCATTGAAGCCTACATCAAAGAACGGATAAATTAGTTAGCTTATGGCCAGCAGACGGCAGCGACAGGTTGCAGAACTGTTGCACGAAGAAATAAGCGGCTTGCTTCAGCGGGGTACCCGTGACCCCAGATTGGGCTTTGTTACGGTAACAGGCGTAGATGTTAGCCTGGATTTGCGCGTGGCCTGGGTCCATGTCTCTGTGCTGGGCGACGATGACGACGCCCAAACCACGCTGGCAGGATTGGCCAGCGCAGCCGGTTATTTTAGACATCAAATGAAGCAAAATCTATCACTGCGCTACATTCCGGAGCTTAATTTTAAATTGGATAAATCGCTGGAGTATGGCATGCGCATTGATAAACTGCTGGACTCAATCAAAGAAGAATCTGAGCAGTCAGACGAGCAGCCCAAGGCAGATACGTAGCAACTCCGATGGCATCCGGTCAGGTTTCTGGTTTGTTAAATATCAACAAACCCAAAGGCATTACCTCGCACGATGTTGTGGCCCGGGTTAGAAAAATAAGCGGATTGCGGAAGGTAGGGCATACCGGCACCCTGGACCCCATGGCTACCGGGGTGCTGCTGGTGTGTGTTGGACAGGCTACCCGCCTGATTGAATACATTATGCCCGGCCGTAAACAGTACCGGGCCACCATCCGTTTTGGGAGCAGCACAGACACGCTGGATGCTGATGGCGAAGTAACCGGCCACCAGGATGTCTCGCACCTGACTGCAACGCAATTGCAGCAAATTTTACCGGCCTTTGCGGGGAAGATTAAACAATATCCCCCTATTTTTTCGGCCATAAAAAAAGATGGACAGCCGTTGTACAAGCGGGCCAGAGCCGGCGAAACCGTTGAGGTCCCGGCCCGCTTCATTACCATCCACAAGCTGAGTTGGGTGGCCTGGCACAAACCTGATTTAACGGTTGATGTGGTCTGCTCACCCGGCACATACATTCGTTCACTGGCGCGTGATGTGGGGCAAGCGGCCGGCACCGGGGCGCATTTGGCCGAACTGGTTCGCACCGCCAACGGTGGCTGGAACGTGGAGCAGGCTGTCTCACTTGAACTATTGGCCCAATCCGCAGAAAACTGGCGGCAATACCTGCATCCCTGTGATGCTGCCATTACCCATCTTCCCAAAGTTGTGTTGAGTAAGCAAGATGCCCAACACATAAACCATGGCCGCCGGATACAGCTTGCGCAAAGCTCAATTGAATTCTCTGCAAGCCGTAACCCCTCCGGCGATGTGATACGCGCATACTTGCCCACAGGACAATTTCTGGCTATTCTAACGTTAGCTGATGCCGCCACAAATACATGGAAACCCAGAAAAGTATTTTAAATTTAATGCGCTTGAAAGTGGATGATGCAAGTAATCACTAATCTTGATGATGTCCGCCTGTCCGGGCCTTCTGTTTTAACCATTGGCACATTTGATGGCCTGCATCGGGGCCATCAGGACATAATCCGCCAGCTAAAAACTGCGGCCCGGGCCCTTGAGGCGCAAACGGCCGTTATGGCGTTTCATCCTCGCCCAAAAGCAGTTTTTGCTCCCCATCTATTTAAAAATGATTACCTGACTACCGCCGCAGAGCGGATTGCCCTGTTTGAACAGATAGGCATTGACGCCTTGATTTTGATCCCCTTTACTTTGAAACTCTCTCAGATTGCTGCCACCGATTTTGTGAAACTTATTTCCAGACGGTTTAATCTGGCGCAGCTTTGTGTCGGGCACGATTTTGCGTTGGGAAAAAATCGAGAAGGAACCATCGCCCGGTTGGCGGAATTGGGCCAGACCTTCAACTATACCGTGCGCGAAATAGAAACATTTAGGCTGGATAATACAATTGTAAGCAGCACCCAAATTCGTAAACATCTGCTGGCGGGAGAGGCGCGACAAGCTACACATTTGTTGGGCCGGTATCCTTCGTTGACCAGCCGGATTGTAAAAGGGGCACAGCGGGGGCGTGCTATTGGGTTTCCCACCGCAAATTTTACCGTTCCCGGCGAACGGTTGTTGCCCGGCAACGGCGTCTATGCCACGTTTATCCGGTTTCCCGGCCGGGCACAACGGTATGCCGGGGTAACAAACGTTGGCGTTCGCCCCAGTTTTGGCGGGGATGGGCGCACAGTTGAAGCCCACATTTTTGATTTTGATCAGGATATTTATGGCAAGGCAGCCACTCTGGAGTTTGTGGAGCGCTTGCGTCCCGAAAAAAAATTTGAAAGTATCGACGCGCTCACTGCCCAGATTGCGCGTGATGCGGACCAGGCACGGTCCCTGCTGGCCGTTGAACAGCAATAACTTCAAATATTTTCCACGTGGCGTGGATTTCTGATTGTTTATGAATCCGGATAAAACTCAGGATAAAGCGATTTGATACAATCCGGGCAGAAGCCGTGGCTGAAATCGGCCTCTGAGTGGTCGTGAATATAAACTGCAACATCCTGCCAATAGCCTTCATCATTCCTGATTTTTTTGCAATGGGCGCAAATGGGTAACAAACCCGAGAGTTTTTTTACTGTAGCCAGGGTTTCTTCCAACTCCTGGTTTTTCTTTTGCAGTTGACTGTTTTGGGTCTCCAGCTTCTTTTGCAGAATCCGAATGGTTACGTGCGTATTAACCCGGGCTAACACCTCTTCCTGCTGAAACGGTTTGGTGATGTAATCAACAGCACCCACCGAAAAGCCCTTTATTTTGTCAACCGTGTCTGACAAGGCGGTGATAAAAATTACCGGAATATCCTGCGTATTCTCGGTTTCTTTAATTTGGCGGCAGGTTTCAAACCCATTAAGGCCCGGCATCATTACATCGAGCAAAATCAGGTCGGGCTGTGCAACAGACAATTGACGCAGCGCCCGTTTACCACTTTTGGCAATCAGGGTTTTGTAGCCGGCTTCATTTAGGTGGTCAATTAACACCTTTAGATTTATTGTGTCATCGTCAACAATCAGAATGGTTGGGTGGGTGGGCGCTGCTTTCTCAGTCATAAGTTATTCCCCATATATTTTTCCAGAAGTTGCTCAATTTTATCCATCTTCAAGTCTTTGGCCAGCGTCTCAAGGTTGGTTACAAACAGCGTGTATTTTGGGTCAGCTTCTTTAATTTGTCTAATACGCTCCTCCAACTCTATGATATCACCCATTATGGTCAGGTTAAGCAGAGAATTCAGGTCTGCTTGTGGCGGTAGTACCAATTTGACAGAGTTTTCTTTCGTCGCGCGCTCTGTTTTTTCGTAAGTCCACTTCAGGGGGAGATGCCGCTGCACAGTAGCCAACAGATTGTCGGCCTTAAACGGTTTTGTAATGTAGTCGTCGCAGCCGGCGGCCAAACTGTTTTGCCGGCTTTCTTCCGAGACATCGGCAGAAATGGCAATGACCGGAATATCTTTTAATTCCGGCGTTTCGCGGATATATTTGACCAGTGCAAAGCCATCCATTGTTGGCATCAATAAATCGGTTAAAATCATATCCGGGCGCAATTTGGTTATTTTGTTCAGCGCGTCCTGACCATCAATTGCTTCTACGGCGTCCAGTTTTAGCGATTTTAACAGGTGTTTCAAAATAAGCCGGTTTGAAGGTTGGTCGTCGACAATCAATAGTGTAAACGTGCTTTGTTC
>CAYWSS010000060.1:0-14052 GCA_964460505.1 uncultured Caldilineaceae bacterium
CGAAAATTGTAAACCTGTCTTTTGCTTCATTTTGGCCGAATGAAACGATGCCCAATTATCGGATACTTTCGGCCTAAAACCGAGCTTCCAGGAAGGTTTGTCGGGTAGCAAACCCCACTTTACAGATAGAGACCCGTTAATTTTAACGCCGATACATCACTACCGGAGTTACCTTACCTGCGCCGCTTACGGCCTGAAAGAGGGTTTCGGTTTGAAAGGAGGCATCTAATGCCTGGGCCAAATCTGCCAGCAGATCAGCGGCAGATTCAACACCCACGGCAAACCGAACCAGACTATCGCTGATGCCGATAGCCGCCCGCTCTTCCGTAGAAAGCTCGTAGTAGCTAACCAGCGCAACCTGCTCTACCAGCGATTCTACGCCGCCGAGGCTGGGGGCAATGTAGGGAATTTTAAGATGGTCAATAAACTGACCCGTACCTTCAAAATCAGAATTCAGCTCAAAGCTGACCACGCCGCCAAACCCGTCTAACTGAGCGGTTGCCACCTCGTAATCGGGGTGGCTGGGCAGTCCGGGGTAATAAACGCGCCGTACCGCAGGATGTTTTGCCAGGAAATACGCCAATTTTTCGGCGGTCTCATTTTGGCGGGTAACGCGCAGTTCCAGCGTTTTGATGCCGCGCAGTAATAAATAGGCCGCATGGGGATCCAGCACATCACCTAAAATGCCCTGCACGTCTTTAACGGCTCCGACCATATATCTGGAGCCAACCACAACGCCGGCCAGCAAATCGTTGTGCCCCCCCAGATATTTTGTGGCGGAGTGAATGACAAAATCTACGCCAAACTCCAGCGGGCGTTGATTGATGGGGGTGGCAAAGGTGCTGTCAACAATAGTTTTGAGATTATGCTTTTTGGCAATGGCCACCAGCTTTTCCAAATTCAGCACGCGCAAGTAGGGATTGGTGGGGGACTCAGAAAGAATAAGTTTTGTGTTGGGCTGGATTGCTGCTTCCAACGCCTCGTAATCACCCATGGGAACCTGCGTGGATTCTACCCCGTACCGGGCCAGAAATTGGATGATAAATTGCCGGGTGCGGCGATAACAATCATCGGTGATGATGATATGGCTGCCGGCAGACAACAGGCTAAGCAGGGTGGTTGTAATGGCCGCCATTCCGCTGGAGAAAAGGCAGGCGGCTTCCCCTCCATCCAGAGCAGCCAGTTTGGCTTCTACGGTAGCGTTGGTAGGATTTCCGTAGCGGCCATATTCGTCGCGCCCAATGTCATCGCCCCACATGTTGGCTTCCATAAAATCAACCATGTCCTGCGTATTCTCAAAGGTGAAGGTGCTGGTTTGATAAATGGGCGTGGTGATTGCAAAATGCGGTTTTACGCGTTGTTCACCGGCGTGAACAACTTGAGTGCTGCTACATTTACTGGCCATTAGAATCTCCTTTATGAAACTAAAATTGAATAAAAAAAGGTCTCCCGGTGATGAGAGACCTTTTTGCTTCGGACGGATTAAAAAACCCCTTCCGAAGAAGAGGTTTGCGTTTTACGACACTCGCTCTCATCTTCCAGAAATTTGTTCTGACGGAATTGGCACCGAACATCGTTAAGCGCAATTGCTTAACAATCAGGTTGCCGGGGTTTCACAGGGCCGTTCCCTCCACCCCTCTGGATGAGTAAACTATCTATTTGTTTTTTCCGGGTGACTGCGTCAATGCAGGCTATCAAACTGAACAAGATGATACCACATGGCCCGGTAAGCTGTCAAGTATTTTTATAGATGTTTTTGTAAAAAATCATTTACGGTGATTTCGAGAAAGTAATTGTCCTGAAATTTGTATTGCGTACTGCGTTTCGTAAAAAGACCTATACGCAATACGAAATACGCAACACTTGCGCCGGCCCCTTTCGGGTCAGTGCAGGTATACATTTTGGAAATATTTTACCCGTCCGGATTGAAGGGTCAATCTATCGTGACCGGAGGTAATTCAACGCGCCCAACTTCTGCGGCGTTTTGAGCGGGGTCGTACCAGATAATGAGTGGCGTGTATGGGCCGGAAGCCGTATCGGGCAAAAGCTGCAAATCATACACATCGGCAATAGTTTCGCCGGAGCGCCAGGCGCTGGTGGGGTAGGCAAAGTGAACCGGCACCGCATCGGCCACGGCCTGAACGTCGCCGGATGGGGCCACCAATCGCGCGGACACCTTTAATTCTGCGTCAATTGGGGCGGTTGCCTGCCAGTAGAGGGTCAGCCGCACCGGGGCGCGGCCCTGACCGGTGTGCGGCACCCAAGACACATGGTACCCCTGCAAGACAATCTCCGGGGTTACGGGCCGGTTCAGTGCCGTTTCCGGTGGGGCGATGGGGGCTTTTGGCTGAACCTGAATTAACGGCCCCACCGCGCTTAATGACCAGCGTTCGGGGGCTCCCGGCAACTCTCGCGTGAGATAGACAGACTTGCCTGCTGCCAGCAAATCCTTCACGGCCGCCAGCCGGTCAGTTTCCTGGTCGGCGGTGACGGTTTCAACACCGGGGCGCATGTTTTCGGTCTGCTGGAAATATCGCAGCAGGGTCATCTCCCCCAAAATGCCAACCACGGCTGCCTTGTCATCTAGGGGTTGCTGCAACATGTCGATGCCGTAATCGTGAACCTGCCAATTGTAACGTTGGCTAATGTCAGACCGGCCGGTTTGGAACAACTGGATCAGCATAAACACAAATATTGCGGCCAGCACCCCAACCGACAAATAGCGCCACGCCGGTGACTTGAGCGAGGCTGCGGTCTGCAACAGAAAAGCTGCCCCCACGCCGCTCCACACAACCCACACCATGAAATTTGGGATGAAAAAGACCTCGATATCGGTGACGTTGTAAAAGAGATTAAAAGTAAGAAACGTAACAAATGCCGTGGCTGTCAGCGCCAGCATACTGCGGCGTCCAATGAAAAACAGATACACCAGCCCAATCAAACCCAACACGGTGGTGTAAACCTGGCCGGCCAGCAAGGTCCAGTAAAAGAGAAAATCTCGTTGATGCCCAAACGGGTTGTCCAGCAGAAAGGATGAACCGTATCCACTGGCGGTAACCTGTTGCCAAAAACCGGGCCACGTATTCTGGTAGGTTTCATCCAGCGAGCCGATGTGCCCTCGCAGCGGCAGATACAGATACAGCAGCAGCGGCAGGAATCCGAACAAAATCGTTAACAGCAATGTTTTGGGCTTTAGCAGGGTGAAGTGGTTGCATGTAAGCAACACGTGCAGCGCCAGTGCCGGGAACAGCAAAATCATCGTGCGATGGTGCGTTAGCGAAAGCCCGGCCAGAAATGCCAGCAAATAGATACCTTGAGGGCCGTTGTCGCACGGCGCAATTAATGTGGCTGCCAGCAGTAACAGCACCACAAAAAAGGCGTGAAGCGTGTACACTTCGGCGATGGTGGCTTGCTGCCAAAAGACCAGCCCTACGGCCATCAGCAGTGCGCCAAAACTTGCGCCAAGGTGGGAGGTGATGGGCCGCTTGGTGTCGTCGTCTAACCTGTTGGCTGCGGGCGTAATGGCCTGCAGGATAAACAGATACAGCAGGGCGGCCGTTGCTGCGCCAAACACGGCGCTCATCCAGTTGACCCGGTAGGCAACATTGCCCACCGGAATAAACGTGAACAGTTTTCCCAGCAGCGTATACAGGGGATAACCGGTGGGATGCGCAATGCCCAATTGGTAGGTGACCAGTTGAAATTCGAGGCTGTCGTCAAAAAGCGTCACCACCGAGGGGGCCAGGGTGACGGTGTAGAGCATAAGGCCGGCAAGAAACAGCGCGCCGGCTACAAGCAGCGTAGAAAGCCGAAAATGCAGAATTTTCATCGTTAGCTGTCGGGGGCAACCGCGATTTCTACGCGGCCGGTCATGCCGGGGCGCGTTTCAAAATCGGCGCTGTTGAAATCGAAATAAACGGTAAAGAGCGCGGTGTCGCCATCTTTCCGGGTCGATTGCAACTCGATGCGTTGGATGACGGCCGGAAACGGGATATTGGGATAGGTTTTTAGATAGATAGTGGCTTCGTCACCCACTTTGATGTCATTCAGGTTGCGCTCGCTGAAATTGCTGGTGGCAAAGCGGAGCGGCTCAACTTTGGCAATGGTAATTGACGCATTTGACGTGGAAACGCCGGGGGCGCCATTTACCTCTGTAACCACGCCATCCCACGGAGCCACAAGCTGCGCTTTGGCCAGGTTGCTGCGGGCCTCCACCACTTGCAGTCTGGCCTCATTGAGCTTGGCCTGATTCACAACTTTGGCCTCGGTCCTGAGACCTGAGAGCAGCTTGTCGAGCTGATTCCGGGCTTGCACCACACCGGCATCGGCTTTGCTCAGCTCCGCTTCAGAGGCGGGTTTGGTGGCATCAGCATACGTAGCCTGCGCCCGTTCGTAATTGAGCGTGGCTTCCTGAAGCTTGGCGGCCTGGGGACTCATACCCACGCCCTGAGCGTAAGCGACCTGGTCGTAAGCTTCCTGCGCCTGCCGCAACTCTATTTCTCTGAGGCGCAAGTCGGCGGCGGCCTGGGTAATGGCCTCTTCTGAGGGCAACTCCTTTAATCGCTGCAAATCGGCCCGGGCGGCATCAACGTTGGCCTGCGCTTCAACCAAATCACCGGCCAGGGCCGGGGCCTCTTCGCTGGCAACCTGCGCTTCTGTTGAGGTCAGGGCGGCTTTTGCTTTTTCCAGCGCCAAAACCAAATCAGCCTCATCGATACGGACCAGCAGGTCTCCCGTTTTTACCGTCTGGCCGGCCACAACAAATACTTCAGAAATGGTGCCGGTTGCGCCTGCCGCTTGAAATGAGAAAACCTGCGGGGACACCGGCAATTCTACCTGGCCATCGGCTGAAATTGTGGTTTGAAAAACCTGAACCGGGGTCGGCAACGGCGTTGGAGTCTGTTCCGGGGTGGGGGTGCCCCCGCCAAAATTAAAGCTGCTTGACTCCGGATCGCAGGCTGACAGAAGTAACAGCGAGATTGTCGCCACTATTAAAATAAAAACCTGACTGATGAGTTTAGGACTATGACAAGTGGGGTTAATCTGTTGCATTGACGTTTTTTTGCCTCTGGCAAAGTCTAAATGACAATAATTCTTCTATACAAAACTGATTTTGCAGCTTTGGTTTAAGAATGAGAATTAATTAACTTACCCATTTCCTCGTATTGCGTACAAATTTGCTCTTTACGGAGTACGTAATACGCAATATGTTTCCGGTCCCAATTGGGTAAGTTATTTACGCACCATTTCTTAAGGTGTAAATAAACATTTAGATAGTTTACCCAGATTTAAATCATTGCCTAATCTTGATCTTCTGATTCTTCGGGAAACCAGAGATGGCTCATCCCGGATACGGCGTCGCTGATTCGTTTAAGCAGCCAGGCAAAGATACCGGAAATTATTACAAAAACTGCAATCTGTCCGGCAACTGACAGCCCGGCCTGCTGAACGCCTTGCGTAAATGTATACACCAGCGCTCCAAACAAGGCCACAATTACAATCATAAAAATAATTATGAGCGCAATTGCCGCCCACAGGGAGAGCGGGGGCTTGCGGGTATCCGTTTTACCGGGGTTGCTTTGCTGTTTGTTCATTAACGATAATCATATCCCCATCGCCAAGGCTGGGCAAGTTGGTGAGGTCAACGGATTGTTTGCGGCAATCCGCTGTTTGCGCTGCAAATTTGCGTGATGCGTGAAAATTTTCTTACCACAGAGGGCGCAAAACAAGCGCAAAACTCTCAAGGTTTTTTCTGTATTCTTTGCGAATTCTCTGTGCGCTTCGCGTCTGTGGTTAAGATTTTGGTTGCGGCATTGCCGCGTTACGCGATCAATAAAACGAAGATAAATTGCACAGAAGTCAAAAACAAATATTGACAAGAAGATGCTTTTGTGATATATTGTTTTATAATTACACGTAATTAAATATCAAACCTAGCTGTAAGTAAGGAGATTAAATAAAATGAGTGATGCAACTAAAGAAAATGGTAATGGGGTTGACGAAACTGTCGTGGAAGAACCCGTAGTTGATGCCGTAGAGGAAGAAGCTTCTGAAGAACAAAGTGACAGTAAAAACCCGGTGGCCGGTATGGGTGATACTATCAACGAAGCCATTAAACAGGTTGAAAAACAAGTGGGCAGCATTAGCAAGGCGCTTGGCAGCGCCTTGCAGGACCGGGCCAACGTGGTGATGGTTCGGGTAAATGACGACAGCCTGCGTTACCTGGACGTGCTTGTTGAGGCCGACATCACCAAGAGCCGCTCCGAGAGTGCCGCGTTCCTCATCAATGAAGGAATCAAAGCTAATAAGGGGCTATTCGACAAAATCAGCAATATTACCGACCAGATTGTAGCCCTTAAAGCGCAGTTGCGCGAAACCGTAAACGTAGAATAGCCGCCGGCAAAAGCCACTGATTTAACGCCAAAAAAACGGAACCGAAACTCCCCGGTTCCGTTTTTTGGTTCTAATGCGAATCTAACAGTAACCCCCTATAATGCGCTTAATTACTAGACTTGTTCCCTAATAAGGCTATCTTATTTGCAGGACACAGACAAGTGCGGATGAACGCGGAAAAAAGATTTAAAATATCTGCGCTTGTCCGCTCTCGTCTGCGTCCTTAATAAAATGTGTCTAAATTTCCCGCGTTGCTTATTGAGGAACAACTCTACTGTACTACAAGCGGAGGGTAGCTTTAATGGCGCCGCCGCAATTATCATGGAGTGATAAGTACCTATGTTTAGTCTATTTGACGACCTGATAGAACCCACCGAAATCACTGAATTTATCGAAAAAGATATTCCAATTTTACCGCTTCGTGGCACTGTAGCCTTTCCCTTTATTATTTTGCCGCTAAATATTGGTGTGCCGCGGTCCACCAAATTGATAAAATCGGCCGTAAAAGAAGGAAGTCTGATTGGGTTGGTAACATCCAAACAGCCTGACGTGGATGAGCCGGAGCCTGACCAACTGTACGACATCGGCGTTGTTGCCCGTATCCACAGGGTAATGCGCAGCGATAAAGACCACGAAACGCAGCAAGTTATTGTGCAAGGCCTTGAACGTATCAAAATTGATTCTTGGACGGAAACAGAACCTTATTTGAAGGCCAGGGTATCTCTGGCGCCTGATGAAATTGATGAAGACCAGGATGCGGAAATCGAGGCGTTTCGCCGCCACACGATAGATTTGTCGCAGGAAATTGTCGAACATCTGCCTCAAATTCCTAACGAAGTAAACCAGTTTTTGGACCACGTTGACGATCCCCGGGTCATTGTTTATACCATTGCCTCGAACATGCGCATGGAGGTTGACGACCAGCTTGAGATTTTGCTGGAAAACAATTTGCGCGACAAAATGGCGCATCTGGTTCGCGTTATGAGCAGAGAGCTGGAAGTGCTGGAAATTGGCCATCAAATCCGCTCCGATACGCAGGAAACGCTGGACCAAACCCAGCGTGAATTTTATCTGCGCCAGCAGTTGCGGGCCATTCAAAAAGAGCTGGGCGAAGATGAGGAAGAGGAAATTGGCCGGGAATACCGCGAAAAGATAGAAAACTCCGGTATGCCGGAAGAGCCCAAAAAAGAAGCGCTTCGCGAAGTGGGGCGCATGGAAAAGCTGCCCCCGCAAGCTGCCGAGTTTGGCGTCATCCAAACCTATCTCGATTGGATGGTTGAACTTCCCTGGGATAAACTGACCGAGGACAATCTGGATATTGAACACGCCCGTAACGTTCTCAACGCCGACCACTACGATATGGACGACGTAAAACAGCGCATTCTGGAATATCTGGCCGTGCGTAAGCTTCGGTTGGAGCGCAAGTTAGATGAAGCCCCGATAGAAAAGGGGCGCGAACAAGACCGGGCCGGGGGTTCTATTTTGCTTTTTGTTGGCCCGCCCGGCGTTGGCAAAACCAGCCTGGGGCGTAGCATTGCCCGTTCGTTGGGGCGCGAATTTACCCGTATGAGTTTGGGCGGCGTCCGTGACGAGGCCGAAATCCGGGGGCACCGCCGCACTTACATCGGCGCGATGCCGGGGCGCGTTATTCAGGCGCTAAAGCGCGTAAAATCCCGTAACCCGGTATTTATGCTGGATGAAGTGGACAAAGTTGGCTCCGACTGGCGCGGCGATCCCAGCAGCGCCTTGCTTGAGGTGTTGGACCCGCAGCAAAATTTTGCCTTTCGCGACCACTATCTGGATGTTGATTTTGATTTGAGCGAAGTGATGTTCATCGCTACCGCCAACACGCTGGATACAATTCCCGGGCCGCTCCGGGATCGGATGGAAATTATTCAACTTGACGGCTACACTGAGTTTGAAAAGCTGGAAATTGCCAAAGGATATCTAATTCCACGCCAAATCCGCTCCAATGGCTTGCTGGAACAAGAAATCCGGTACAGTGAAGATAGTATTCACAAAATCATTCGCGATTACACCCGCGAGGCCGGGGTTAGAAACCTGGAGCGCGAAGTGGGGCGTGTGGCCCGAAAAGTAGCCACCAAAATTGCCGGCGGAGATACACCGGATGGTGAACAACCGGTCTTTAAGATTGAAGAGGAGCAGGTTTCAGAATATTTGGGCAAGCCCAAATTCCATTTTGAAGCGGCGCTTCGTACAGAAAAGGCGGGGGTGGCCACCGGTTTGGCCGTAACCTCTGTAGGAGGCGATGTTCTCTTTGTTGAAGCTACCCGAATGCCCGGCAAAGACCGTCTGACGCTGACCGGCCATCTGGGCGACGTGATGAAAGAGAGCGCTCAAATTGGCCTGAGTTTTGTTCGCTCCAACGCCAATAAATTGGGCATCGACTCAGAAAAATTTAACAATGCCGATATTCACGTGCATGTTCCGGCCGGGGCAGTGCCCAAAGATGGCCCGTCCGCCGGCATCACTATGATTACCGCGCTTGTTTCTTTGCTGACCGAACGCCCGGTTCGGTCTGAGGTGGGCATGACCGGTGAAGTGAGTTTGCAGGGACAGGTGTTACCCATTGGCGGCTTAAAACAGAAAATCCTGGCAGCTCACCGGGCGGGCCTGAAAACGGTTATCTTCCCCAAATTAAATCAGGCCGATCTGGATGACGTGCCGGAAGATGTACGCCAGGAAATGAGCTTTTTTATGGCGGATAACATTGACGAGGTGCTGGAGCAGGCGTTAAGCTCCACTGTCCCTTTCGGTGATGCACTGCTGGAGGTCGTTGACCCGATGCCGGTGCCGGAAGTAACGCTCAACTAAACTAAACGCAGAAGCATGAAGGATGAACGATGAATAACGAGTTTAAACTCATACTTCATCGTTCATCCTTCATCATTTCTAATAAAGTCGTACTTAAACTCCACCAGCATAAATTCTCCCCCGCCTAAATTTACCTTCAATTTAGCCAGGTCTACCAGTTCAATTACATATTCACCCTGAGCCAGGCCGCCGAATTCTGTGGCGTAATCTCCCAGTTCCGGCTTGGTGCCGGTTAATTGCGGTTATCCACGTATCACCACTCCGCAGTTCAATCGGGGTATTCAGAATACCTTGTACGCTTACCCTAAAAATTGAACCCTGGCCATCTGTAACGCCCAGCGTATTACTAACCAGGCGTCCAACCCACACTTTGCCAAGCGATGATGTTGGGGTGAATGTTGATTGTATTACCGGAGCCGGAGTAGGGGTTCGGGAAACCAGGTGCAACGTGTCGCCCGTGGATTGCGCAACAACCGGGAGAGGAGGCAGGCCGGCAGAAAAAAACAGACCCCACAGGAACATCATCAAAAAGATAAGCAGAATGTGCTTACTGCCTTTAATCAAAAGAGCTTCCTCCAGGCAAAAGTTAGTATTAAACAAAGGTAACCGTTCACTCCCCCCGTATAGTTATGTCATTCCCGCATGTTTTTAGCGGGAATCCAGGCGTGTTGTCTGTGGATTCCCGCTTAATACGTGCGGGAATGACATAGGGGGTGAACGGTTACAAACAAAGTGGTAAAATATTGATCGCTGCTGATTTTTGTTCACTATCTATCATTATACGTATTTCTGAAAACTTCCTTCAAATGGATAAGAAGGCGCAAAGGAGCTTGCTTCTGGCGTAATTCGGGATTACAATTAATTAAATCATTCAGGAGACAACTGTGGAAGTTTTGGGAATTGATATAGGGGGTTCCGGCATTAAAGGCGCTCCGGTAGATGTAAGCAGTGGTGTGTTGGTTGCAGACAGATACAGAATCCCTACGCCTCAACCGTCTGTGCCCAAGGCGGTCTGTGATGTGGTTGCCCAAATTGCCCGCCATTTTAAGTGGACCGGCCCCATGGGCTGCACTTTTCCGGCGGTTATCAAAAACGGGGTGGCCTATAGTGCCGCCAACGTTGACAACTCCTGGATTGGCACCAATGGCCAGAAGTTGATAGAAAAAAAAACCGGCTGCCCAACTTTATTACTTAACGATGCCGATGCCGCCGGTTTTGCCGAAATGGAATTTGGGGCGGGGCGAGGGCGCACCGGGGTGGTGATTTTGCTTACTTTTGGTACCGGTATAGGCAGCGCCATCTTTGTTAACGGCACGCTGATCCCCAACACCGAGTTTGGGCATATGGAGGTTCGTGGAAAAGATGCCGAAGACCGCGCCTCTGACCGAATTAGAAAAGAAGAGGATTTATCCTGGAAAAAATGGGCCAAACGGGTTAACGAATTTTTGGGCCGAATGGAGATTCTCTTTTCCCCGGATTTATTTATTCTTGGTGGAGGGGTAAGTAAAAAGCACCAAAATTATCTGCGCCACCTTAAAACCAGGGCCAAAATTGTGCCGGCCCAATCCCTTAACGAAGCCGGAATTATCGGTGCGGCCATGGCTGCCAGATCATTATTGCCCGGATAGAATCAATCGCTCTTTTCTCTACATTCTGAACCGAACCCCGCAAATTTCCTCGACAAGATAATCTTCAACTTAGGAATGAGAATTAATTAACTTATCCATTTTCCCGTATTGCGTATTGCGTATAAATTTGCTCTTTACGGAGTACGCAATACGCAATATGTTGCCGGCCCAATTGGGTAAGTTATTTACGCACCATTCCTTAGCAGCACAGAGTGGCAATAATGCCAAGTTTTACCTCTGCATTGTATAGGTTGGGGAATTAAAAAATTCCCTGCTTGCTGATAAAGGAACATAGAATATGCTCCCCGGTTTGCAGCAACAAAGCCCCATAGTTGTAATTTTAGATGACGAACCAGGTGTTCGAAGAGCATTAAAATTGCTTTTGGAACGGTCCGGCTATCAGGTTTTCACTGCCTCCAGCTTTGATAATTTTAAAGAAACAATGACAGATTGCGATGTGGTGCTGTGTGATATTGTTCTGCGCGGGGATGACGGGCTGCAAGCCCTGAAATGGTCTCGAGAGAATTATTCTAACACGCCGGTCATTATGATGACCGGCAAACCCAATTACCAGACCGCCGCTGTAGCTACTCGCTTTGGCGCGTTTGATTATCTGGCAAAACCCGTGCAAAATGCAGATTTACTGCTTGCATTAAAACGAGCAGTAGAGCATCGACACTTGCTAAAGGAAAAAGAACATCTGGTAGCCGAGAACGAAATCTACCGCCAACATCTGGAGCAGCAGGTTGCCTTACAAATGGCGGCACTGCGCCAATCGCAAGAATTCTTAAGCACGCTGACAAACACCATGGCCGATGCCGTATTCAGTCTGAGTTTACCCGGCTATCATATGGATTATGTCAATCAGGCTGCCTCAAAAATATTTGGCTATCAGGTGGATGAGCTACTGGGGCAGCCCTTTTCAATCTTGTGTCTGGATAAAAACAGCTTCAATATTTTTAATAGAAAGCAGACAGCGGCGATTGCTGCCGGGCATTCTCAAATGCGCATAGAGCAGCCTATGCGCAGAAAAGATGGCAGCGCTGTGCCAACAGAGGTGGTTTCTACATTTATTTATACCGACGATGGCCAACTGACCGAGATGATCAGCGTGATACGCGATGTTACCCAGCGTAGTTTTTTGATGGGTATGGTTGCCCACGAGTTACGCAGCCCGTTAAGCCTGGTTGTCGGTTTTGTAAATGTCATGTTGGCCGACATAAGTAAAATGGGTCGTGAGGATATAGAAAAATATCTGGGCGTTGTTAACAAACATACCTCGCATATGCTCACCATACTCGATGAGCTTTTGGATGTCACAAAAATAGAGTTTGGCGAGGTTTCACTGAATCTTGAAGCGGTTGATCTGGTAGATTTACTTCGAACTTACAAAGCTGATTACATCTACGTTGCCCAAAAGAAAGAGATCAGCTTTGTAGAAACCTATTTATCCAAAACATTAATCTGCTGCTGCGATCCCATAAAAATTGGCGAGGTGATCTCTAATTTTATTGACAATGCCATAAAATATTCCAACCCCAATACGCGGGTGAAGATTATTGCCAGGCAATTAGATGATTCAGTCTGGGTGGGGATAGAAGATTGGGGAATTGGAATTAAACCCAAAGAAATGAAGCACGTTTTTACCGGCTTTAGCCATAAAAAGATCAGTTCCAAACCCACCGCCGGGGAGTCGTCAACGGGCCTGGGCTTGATTATTTGCAAGCGTATTATTGAGGCGCACGGTGGAAAAATTGGGGTAGAATCAAATCCAAAAGTGGGGACAACCTTCTGGTTTTCTTTGCCGCTGGAAAACGACGACTGACAATTACGTTAGCTGGTGGGCGGAAACACCTCATTTTCCTTCAAATAAAGATTATTACCCAAGGACGAGGTTGCAACCTGAACCTCAACCGGCAAGGCCAACTTTACATCATTGGCCTCTAACATCTTCAGAATGTCCAGATTCATGCGGGTTTTCACCGTAGAGATTTTATGAAACCAATCATCCATTGATGCCTCATCCTCAATTTGCCACAGTTTAATACCGTACCTGAAGAAAATAACAAACGAATAGTCATTGATTAAATCGAAGCTGGCCCAAGCGGCTTTATCAATCAGTTTGTTGTTTGCGGCAATTTCTTTTAGCCGGCTCAGTACAATTTCTATTTTATCCGGCGGAGTATCGTAGCGCAGGTTTAAGCTCATCTCTATCCAGTAAGCAGATTGGGTATCGATATTTCTAACCGGACTATCGATGAACATCTTGTTGGGCATAACAATTTGTTGGCCCGAGAAATCTTCGATGGTTGAATTCCGGATGCCAATTTCTTTGACCCAGCCGTCAAAATCAGCAACCTCAATTCTATCCCCAACCTTAAATGGTTTCTGAATAAAGATGGTGATCCCGCCAAAAATGTTGGATACGGTATCCTGCGCAGCCAGGGCAAATGCCAGACCACCAATGCCCAAACCGGCCAAAATGGCGGTAACATTGTACCCCGCGTTATTCAAACCAATAACCACGCCCAGCGACCAAAATACAATTTTTAGCCCTGCTCTGATAACCGGCAGCAGTTGGTTGTCAAGGTTCGTTTCTGTTTTTTCGGCAAAGGGAACCAGGTATTCCTGATGAATAGTATCGTAGAGTCTAACCAGGAGCCACGCTGCCAATAACGGAATCAAAAATTGAAACGCGCTATCGATCCAGCGGCCCAATAGACCCGGCAGCGTTAAGATGCCCAGGCCGGCCCGGATGCCGACCAGAATAATAATAAGCACAACCGGCCCTCGGACCATGCCGACAAGAATATCATCCAGCTTTGTGCCTGATTCTTTTGTAAACCGTTTGACCCACCGGCCAAATATTAAATATAAGGCGCGCCCAACAACAACAGACAACAGGATAGTTAAGAACGCTGTTGCCCACTGCCCAAATGTGTTGCCAAAATACAGAGTATTGAAGAACTTGAACATTGTTTGCAAAAATTGTGATAGAGATGAATGTAGGGGCAAGGCATGCCTTGCCCCTATGAGATATTGCGGTTAAATTCTAAAAGAACTGAAAAAGTTTATCTTCTAATGATTGAGGAGCAGGTCATTTCCGGAGGCGCATCCATGCCCAACAATTCCAGCACGGTGGGCGCCACATTTCCCAAAAAACCGTTGGCAAAGCGCCACTCTGGTTTTTCTTTGG
>CAYWSS010000061.1:0-13837 GCA_964460505.1 uncultured Caldilineaceae bacterium
AACCGCGACAAGCGACATAAAAAAGCGTTCCTGAAAAAGTGTCCGGTAGTGAATAGGAATTGGGCAGAATTTTAATTAGCAAAACTAATTTATCTAATTTACGATATTTTTACATATTATGCAAAATAGAATGGCAAAATTTTAGAAGACCCGCGACCATTCTTTGGGCCAGCGTTCCACGACAATTTTGGTCTGGGTAAAAAACTCAACGGCGTGATGGCTTTGCGCGTGCAAGGTTCCAAAGAAGCTGTCTTTCCAGCCGCTAAAGGGGAAGAAGGCCATGGGTGCAGCCACGCCAATATTAATGCCAATATTGCCGGTCTGGGCTTCGCTGCGGAATTTGCGGGCCGCCGCGCCGCTGCTGGTGAACAGGCAGGCCATATTGCCGTACCGGCCGGTATTAATAAATTTAATGGCCTCACCAATACTGTTCATGTGCATCAGGGACATGACCGGCCCGAATATCTCGGTTCTGGCAATATCGCTATCGGGAGACACATTCTGCAAAATGGTGGGGCGTACAAAGTTGCCGTTTTCATAGCCTGAGATGTTGGGGTTTCGGCCATCAACTAATATGCTGGCCCCCTCATCCAGCCCTTTTTGAATTAACCCCTCAATGCGGATTTTACTCTGAGGGTTAATAACGGGGCCCATTTGCACCCCGTCGTCCAGCCCGTAGCCGGTAGTGCGCCCGCCGGCCGCATCAGCAATGGCTTCAGTAAAGGTGTCCCGGGCCTCGCCCACCGTAATTGCCACCGAGCCGGCCAGGCATCGCTGCCCTGCACACCCATAAAATGAGTCTGCCACAATTTTGGTACTCATTTCCACATCGGCATCCGGCAAAATGATAACCGGATTTTTTGCGCCGCCCTGGGCCTGCACCCGTTTACCGTTGGCAGCGCCCCGGCTGTAGATATATTTGGCCACGGCGGTTGAACCAACAAAGCTGATGGCCCGGATGGTGGGATGGTCCAGCATCGCGTCCACCGTTTCTTTGGCCCCGTTAACCAGATTCATCACACCCTGGGGCAGGCCGGTTTGCTCAATCAGTTTAAAGATTTTGGCGGTGGTCAGCGGCACCCGCTCTGAGGGTTTAACAAGGCAGGTATTGCCGCAGGCAATGGCATAAGGGAAAAACCAGAAAGAAATCATACCGGGGAAGTTGAAGGGAACAATGATGCCACACACCCCTACCGGCTGCCGAATCATCATTTCATCAATGCCGCTGGCAATGTTTTCCATAAAATTGCCCTGCATCATCGTGGGAATACCGCACGCCACCTCGATATTTTCGATGGCCCGCAGTATTTCCCCGCGAGACTCGGCCAGGGTTTTGCCTGATTCTATGGTGATGGTGCGGCACAAATCATCAATATTTTCTTCCAGCAGCGTTTTGAGTTTAAACAGGTACTGGATGCGTTCTTCTGCCGGAACCTGCGCCCAGCTTTTCTGAGCGGTGGCCGCCACCTGAACCGCCTGATCAATTTCTGCGCCCGGCGACAGGGGCACCTGCCCCAAAATTTCAGTGGTGGCCGGATTAACTACATCCAGATAGTTCTCTGTTGATGACAATCGCCATTCGCCATCAACATAATTGCGTAATTTATTTGCACTCACTTTACACACCTCTTTCTAATAATAACGTTAAAACGTATCCTTTCCAAAAAGCAGGGGGAACGAGGCCTGAGCTTGTCGAAGGCCGTTGGTTTCGACAAGCTCAACCAACTTTGCCCTTACTTTTAGAGAAGGCACGCTCTAACGTTCAAATGTTTTTTACAACGACATTTCCTGAACCTGAGCCAGCGCGTGGTCCAGTTTATCCAGCGCCTCATCCACATCCTCTTTGGTAGCGATGAGCGGTGGGGCAATTCTCATGGTGTTGCCCAGCAGCCCGCCTTTGCCGATGAGCAGGCCCATTTTTCGGCTGGCTTCAAGCAGGGCATTGGCGTGTTTTACTGCCGGTTCTTTGCTTTGCCGGTCAACAACCAATTCGATTCCCTGCATCATCCCCCGGCCGCGAACATCGCCAATGAGCGGGTACTTGTCCTGCAAATTTTCAAGCCCGGTGCGTAAATATCCGCCAACATCAGCCGAATGTTCCGGCCCCCATTTTTCTTTCATCTCTTCAATAGTGCCGATGGCCGCCGCGCACGATACCGGATTGCCGCCAAAGGTGCTGATGGTCAACCCCGCGCCCACGGTGCTTTCGGCAATTTCCTGCGTGGTGGCTACCGCCGACAGCGGCATTCCGTTGGCAATACCCTTGGCCATGGTCATAACATCAGGCGTGATATCGCCGTGCTGGTGGCCCCACCAGTGGCCGCCGGTGCGGCCAAAGCCGGTTTGCACTTCATCAATAATCACCAGTCCTTCGTGCTCGTGCACAATCTCAACCGCGGCCTTGAGCCATTCCGGCGGCAGGCTGATGAATCCGCCCACACCTTGAATCGGCTCGGCAATGAGCGCCGCAATTCGGCCGGAGGTCATTGTTTGGATGACATCTTTGAGGTCTTCCACGCAGGCCACGCCGCACTCAGGGTACGTCATTTTCAGGGGACAGCGATAACAGTAGGGCGTCATCGCGTGGCGAACGTACCCAATATGTACCGGCCCCATTCGCCACGCCGATTGGCCGGTAAGGGTCATGGCCATTTGTGATTTTCCACTGTACCCGTGCCGCAGGGCAATGATTTCCGTATTTCCGGTATGCACCTGAGCCAGGATGGCTGCCGTTTCATCGGCATCGGTGCCGGTGGCCCCAAAATAGAAGGTGTCCAGACCCTCAGGGGCAAGCTCGGCCAGATTTTCGGCCAGTTCTACGTGCGTTTCGTTTGGGTACAGGGTAGAGGTGTGCAACAGTTTAGCGGCTTGCTCTTGGATACGCCTGTTGACCGTAGGGTTGTTGTGCCCGACGCTGGTGGTCAAAATACCGGCAAAGAAATCCAGGTATTTGTTTCCGTCTGTGTCCCAAACATGCATGCCGTCCCCTTTTGCCAGCGGCAGGGGTGATGAGTAGTAGAGAATGTGGTTCGGCCACAAATGCTTCTTTTGCTTATCCAGAATCTCATGGGTCTTCATTGAGCTACTCCTGAGCAGTTATTAACTAACAATTTAAGTGGATAAAACTTTGGCGGTAAAATGGTAAAGTGATGCCCTTTACCGAAATTTTTTATTTTGGGAATTATCACGTAGTATACAGAAAATTGGCCCGTTGTAAAGGGTCATTTTTGATAAAATCGAGGGTGACATTTAATATGCCAAAAGTTGCATCATTCATCAGCCTGGGAATTATCTCGCTGGATCGCACGAACACCAAACCCCTGCATCGCCAACTGTATGATTTGCTGTGCAAGGCCATTTTGGCCGGGCAGCTCAAACCCGGCACCCGGTTGCCCTCTATCAGGGCTTTGGCTCAGGAATTAAATATTTCAAGAAACACGTCCGCCAGAGCCTATGCGCAGCTTGTTGCCGAGGGATACCTGGAAAGCAAGACCGGTTCCGGCACCTGCGTTACCGCCATCCTGCCCGAAGCTATGCTGCATAGCGACCGGCCTCCAAACGGCAACGGACAGCACAGGCATCCTCGCCGGCTATGTGATAACCCCCTCACCGAAGCCCGCTTGTCTGAGTGCGCCCGCAACATAGCCGAGGTGCCGTTTCTGGAACACAGCCAGACAAATAATTTCAGTCCGGGGTTACCCGCCGTAGATGCGTTCCCTTTTAAATTATGGGAAAGGTTGTTGGTAAAAAGTTGGCGGCAAATTTCGGCAGAGCAGATGGGGTACCAAAATGCCAAGGGCTATCGCCCTCTGCGTGAAGCCATTGCCGGCTATCTGCAAACGGCAAGAGGGGTGCGTTGCGTTCCGGAGCAGGTTATCATCACCAACGGAGCGCAGCAAGCTATTTCGCTGGCAATAAAGCTGCTGTTAAATCGGGGGGATACCGCATGGATTGAAAATCCAAGCTACGACGGCATAAAAGCCGCCCTGCGTAATGTGATGGCCACAATTGTGCCGGTTCGGGTTGATGCCAGGGGGTTTGTAATAAAAGAGGCGCTGGAAAAATCGCCGCAGGCGCGGTTGACCTATATTTCCCCATCGCACCAATTTCCAATGGGCGTAACTATGAGTCTGACCCGCCGCCTGCAACTGCTGCAATGGGCCCAGGAAAATCAAGCCTGGATTCTGGAGGATGATTACGACAGCGAGTATCGCTATTCGGGGCATCCGTTAGCTGCCTTGCAGGGGCTGGATAGCGAGGGGCGGGTCATCTACATTGGAACGTTCAGCAAAGTGCTCTTTCCGGCGCTGCGCTTGGGATATATGGTGGTGCCTCCGGCGTTGGTTGAACCGTTTCGCGCCGCCCGCGCTCATGCCGACCGGGGCGGCTCGCTGCTGGACCAACTGGTGTTGACGGACTTCATCAATGAAGGGCACTTTGCCCGCCATATTCGCAAAATGCGAACCCTGTGCGCCCAAAGGCAAGGCACATTAATAGAGGCTGCCAAAACATATCTCAATGGTTTACTGGACATTGAGCCAAAGGATACCGGCTTGCATGTCATTGGCTGGCTGCCGGATGGCACTGACGACGAATTGATTTCGCAACATCTGTTAGCAAGCGGCATTAATGCGCCGTCTCTCTCATCGTACGCGGTCACACCGTTAAAACGGAGTGGATTGGTGCTGGGGTACACCTCAATGCCGGGGCAGGAAATCATCAAGGCCATCAAACGCGTTCAGGCTGTGTTGAGCAGATGTCTGGCATCTGCGTACTCATCCCGCTCTTCCAATTCCGATCTTGTGGCTTGCCATAATCGATCTACATTGATAGGCTCACCCCGACGACGGGTCAAGATTTGATTATTCGCAATACCGCAAAAGTCATCAGGTAAATTAAAGTGACCGGCACTTTTAGTATATTTTAAGTGCCGGTCACTTGTAACCTGCCGGGTTTTGCGGAACTGCGATTATTCTTCTTTTACGGCACCGGCCAACTCTGGTTCAAAATCTGCCGGCCACACTGTTGTTTTGTCATAAACGGCTTGCTGTAAATTAGCGCCCGGTAAATCTTCGGTAGCCAGTAGTAGCGCATCCTTTAAATTTGCCCCCTTTAAACTGGCTCCCCGAAGGTTGGCCTCGCGCAAATTAACACCCTCCAAATTCGCGCCGTGTAAATTTGCTTTCTTTAAGTTTGCCCCTCGAAGGCTGGCCAGTTTTAAATCGGCTTGCCGCAAACTACTTTGCTGCAAATAAGCTTTAGACAAATCTGCCCAGGTAAGTACCGCATCATCCAGAGAAGCACCAATTAAATTTGCACCCATCAGCTCAGCACCAATTAATTTTGCGCCGCTCAGGGCTGCCCCGGTTAAAGTTGCATCAATCAGGCAGGCTCCGCTCATTTCCACTTCATTTAATGTGGCCCCACTCAAATCCGCGCCGCTTAAATCGGCCCCGCTTAAATCCGCGTTGTTTAAGTCGGCGCTGCTCAAGTCGGCCTCAAACAGATTGGCCCCAAAAAGATTGGCTCGGCTTAAATCCGAACCGCTAAGATGGGATCCAAATAAATTGACCTTGCTCAACTTTGCCCCACTCAGTTTTACAGCGCTGAGTTTGGCCCGGTTTAGCGTCGCTTCATTCAAAAATGCCCCGCTTAATTTGGCCCCGCTTAAATCAGTACCGCTTAAGTCGGCCCCGCTCAGGTCTGTGCCAAACAAATTGGCGTCGCTCAAATCGGCCCCGCTCAAGTCGGCATTGCTCAAATCGGCAGCAAAAAGATTGACTCTGGTCAAATTAGCGCCACTCAAATCGGCGTCATTCAATTTGGCGCCAATCAACTTGGCGTGCTTCATTTTTGCGCCGCTCAGCCGTACATCAGTCAGTTTAGCGCGATTAAGCGTGGTACCGTCCAAATACGCACCGTTCAATTTTGCCCCGGTTAGTATGGCCCCGCTCAGGTCGATATTTCGCAAGTCTGCGCCGCGCAAATCTGTGCCGCGCAAATCAAGCCGTTCGCCTTTGTTTCGGGAAGATACCGTAATTTGCATCACTTGTTTTCGGGTTAGTTTTGTCATTGTGGATACTCCTCGCTCCCATTTTTGCCCCAAAATTATCTCACATACTCGTTATACCGAAAGAATCAGAAAATTGATATAGCACATATCGCCTATCGCCCGGAATAAACCCGGGAATTCTGAATTTGGCGATAAAATCTGACGGGTTTCCAGAAAATCGGTTATTCTGGCATAATTTTTGGCAGCATCGCAATTTCCGGGTAGTGATCGTTCACCCCCACCCCCCCTCGTGAGGGGGGAGTTGGAGGGGGGTGAACGGTTACTAAAAACCTGTCAGGTCTGGCATACTGAGAATTGCTGCAAAGAACCTGACCCGTTTCGCTTGATACCGTAATCTATGCTATAATTTTGGGTCGGTTTTGCATATAACCCAGATATAAGGGAGACGGGCAGTCCCTTTGGGACGGCAACGACAATGAAAATTTAGCCGGTGATGAGTGAGAAGCGCAGTTTATTCATCATTCATCGTTCATCATTTTCAGAAGAGACAGGTGATGTTTGTAGTCAGCCTCGCAGCGCCAGCAGAGTGGCGTTAGACAGCCGAAAGTCCGCTGTGCTGCGCACCTGACTACAAACATTTTATACGAGGAGTTAACCCAATGAACGATCTGCACAACCAACTTACCGGTATGGCCAACCGTATCGGTTCAAACATGGTGCGGCTTTGACGTTGCCACTAAAGAAAAACAGATTGAAGCCTTAGAAAAGGAAACAAGAGCGCCGGACTTCTGGAACGACCAGCGACGGGCGCAAATCAAGATGCAGCGGCTTTCCAATCTCCGAAATCTGGTTGAAACGTGGCAGGGCCTTGACAAACGCGTAAAAGATGCCAGCGATTTAATTGAAATGGCCATGCTGGAGGATGACAACTCGCTGAAAGAAGACCTTGCTACCGAGGCGAAAGAGTTGGCCGATTTTCTGGACAAACTGGAATTTCAGCTTGTACTTTCCGGTAAACACGACAAAGATGATGCGCTGCTATCGATTCATGCCGGGGCCGGGGGGACAGAAAGCCAGGACTGGGCCGAGATGCTGATGCGCATGTACAGTCGCTGGGGCGAAGCCAACGGTTTTAAGGTGCAGCTTGTTGACATGACCTCGGGCGAAGAAGCCGGTGTAAAAAGCGTAACGCTGGACATTAGCGGCGATTATGCTTACGGATACCTTAAGGCCGAGCGAGGTGTGCACCGTCTGGTAAGAATTTCTCCCTTTGATGCGTCCAATCGACGCCACACGTCCTTTGCCCTGGTCGAAACCGTTCCGGATTTTAAGACCGGCATCGATATTGAAATCAACCCCGATGACATTGAGATAGATGTGTATAAATCCGGAGGTGCGGGCGGCCAGCACGTGCAAAAGAACTCCACAGCAATCCGGTTGAAGCACGTCTCCACCGGCCTTGTGGTGACTTGCCAAAATGAGCGCAGCCAGCTACAGAACAGAGAAATGGCTATGCGAATTCTTCGGGGGCGGCTGTACGATTTGGAACTAAAGAAACAAGAAGAAGAACAGGCTCGTCTAAAAGGAAAACACGTTGAGGCCGGCTGGGGAAACCAAATTCGCTCTTATGTGTTGCACCCGTACAAAATGGTCAAAGACCATCGAACCAGTCACGAAGTGGGCAACGCGGAGGCAGTGCTGGACGGTCGCCTGGGCGATTTTATGGAGTCATACCTGCGCTTTACCATTGGAGAGACCGAACAGTAGGAAAAAAGCATAGTCGCATAAAGTCACTTTAGACTTGACATTTTGCAACAAGCGCCTATAATTGTTGCGTATAAAGTGAATGAACCTAATAAAACTTCTTTAGCGGCATAATAAACACCAGATTGCGTCTTATTGATAAGGCGCAATTTTTTGCTGTTTACATTTTGTTCCCAACCTCTATCGTTTTGAGTTAACCCTATGCTCTCAGGTCAGGATGACGAAATACTGGCAAAATTTGAAGAGAATTTATCCCAGGCAGCGCTGTCGTCCTCTACTATTGTTAATTACCTGACCGACCTTAGAGCTTTTAGACGCTGGGCAGACGGCGCGCTTGCACCCGGTTTTTCGCTGGCCCAAACCAACCCGGAGCATATCAGGCAATATCGGGACTATCTTTCAAAAACCCTGAAACGCGCCTCCTCAACCATCAACCGCCATTTAATGTCGCTGCGCAAGTTTTTTGTTTTTGTAACTGAGCTTGGCATTGTTGCCATCAACCCCACCGCCGGAGTAGCCCTGGTTCAAAATAACGGGCGAGCTGAATCCAGACCCCTGTCAGAGGAAGAAACAGAAAAACTGCTCAAGGCCGCCCGGAGCGGCTCCCGGGTGGGGCTGGCCAGACGTGACGTGGCCATTTTGCAATTATTACTGCGTACCGGCCTTAGAGTTGGCGAAATTGTAGATTTACAAAAAGATGATCTGGTATTTGATAACCCGGGACTGCATCTTAAGGTCTGTACCGGCAAAGGAAAGATTAAAACCCGCAAAATCCCGGTTCCGGCTGGTTTATGCAAAATATTGGATAGCTACCTGCAGGTGCGGCCCCACTCCAATACCGAGCACTTTTTTCTAAGCCAGGAAGGGCGTTCCATTTCTAAACGCACCGTGCAGCGCATCATCAGCGATTGCGCCAAAAACGCAGGGGTGGATGGGGTTTCAGCCCAATCGATGCGGCGCACTTTTGCGCTGCAACTCTTTTCTAAAACGCAGGACCTGGCTCTGGTTTCAAAACGGCTGGGGCATCAAAATAAAAGCATTACCGAGCGCTATTTGTCTATTCATCAGGCGTCACAAACAGAGCAACACGAAAAGTAGTATACTTTGAAGTTTTCGTAAATGCCCTGGTCATGACGCAATCACTTATTTAAGAGAAATTTTTAGTTCATCAGGAGGTTCTTTATTGTGGAAGTAAAAGATTTCCGAGCGCTACGCATTAGTCTGGCTTCACCGGATGAGATACTGGGGTGGTCCTACGGCGAGGTAACCAAGCCGGAAACCATTAACTATCGCCGGCTGCGGCCCGAAAAAGATGGCCTGTTCTGCGAAGCAATCTTTGGCCCCACCAAAGACTGGCAATGCTACTGCGGCAAATACAAACAGGTCCGTTACAAAGGCATTGTCTGCGAAAAGTGTGGGGTGCTGGTTACGCGCTCGTCGGTAAGACGAGAACGTATGGGACACATCGAATTGGCGGCGCCGGTGGCTCACATCTGGTACACCCGCCGTGTTCCCTCTTATCTGGGCCTTCTGCTGGATATTTCACGGCGCAATCTTGACCGGGTACTCTATTTTGCCCAGTACATCATCACCCGGGTCGATGAGCCTTCACGTGCCCGCGCTCTGAAACGGCTGGATGACGAAGTATTGCGCGCAGAAAAGCGGCTGGAAGAGGAGCGTCAGGAAAAGGTAGACGCCATTCGCAGCCAGGCCGATGAAACCATCTCGACGCTCAGGGACACCCAGCAACAATTGACCACCGAGTTAGAGGAAGGTCAGAACAAGCAAATTGAAGAGGTTATGAAAGAAGCGCAACTGCTTCAACAACAGCTTGAATTTGATGCCGGAAAAGTGGCTAAAGAAGAAATTCTCTTTAAAAGCACCAGTCAGGTTATTGCCGGCAAAGGAGAAATCCTGAACAACAGCCACCTGAAACGGCTCAATGATCTGGTTGAAGCGCGCCTCAACGAAATTAAGGTTACAATCGAAGAGGAACTGAGTCGCAGCCAGGGTCAGATTGAAACCAAAATTCAGGGTATCCGTTTTCAGTCAGACCAGGAAATCGAATCCCAAACCAGCGACAATACGCAGGAGATGCAGGGTTTAATTGACCGAATTCAGGAACAGCGCCAGGAATTGCTCGGAATTCAATCGATGCAGTTCCTCAACGAAGCGCAATTCCGCGACCTTGAAGACCGTTGGGGCAACGTATTCAACGCCGGAATGGGGGCCGAAGCCCTCTACGACATTTGCCAGAACCTTAACATGGACACCATGGCAACAGAGCTTCGCATGCAAATTCGCAGCACCCGTTCTAAACAGATCAAGAAAAAAGCTATCAAACGGCTGCGGGTGGTTGAGAGCCTGCGCAAGAGCAACAACCGGCCAGAGTGGATGATTTTGACCCAGTTGCCGGTAATTCCGCCAGACCTGCGCCCTATGGTTCAACTGGATGGCGGCCGCTTTGCCACGTCTGACCTTAACGACCTGTATCGACGGGTCATCAACCGAAACAACCGCCTTAAGCGGTTGCTCGACCTGGGTGCTCCCGACGTGATTGTGCGCAACGAAAAGCGGATGCTTCAGGAAGCCGTCGACTCACTGATTGACAACAGCCGCCGGGGCAAAGCAGTCTCCTCGCGTGGCCGCCGCCAACTGAAAAGCTTGAGCGATATGCTCAAGGGCAAACAGGGTCGCTTCCGCCGCAACCTGTTGGGGAAACGGGTTGACTACTCCGGGCGCTCCGTAATTGTGGTTGGGCCGCGTCTGGAACTGCATCAATGTGGCTTGCCCAAGGGTATGGCGCTGGAGCTCTTCCGCCCCTTTGTCATTCAAAAACTGGTGGAATACAACTACGCCAACAACGTAAAGGGAGCCAAGCGTATTGTAGAACAGCGCCGCTCGGAAGTGTGGGAGGTACTGGAAGAGGTTATCCAAACCCGGCCCATTCTTCTGAACCGGGCGCCCACCCTGCACCGGTTAGGTATTCAAGCTTTTGAGCCTCTGCTGGTAGAAGGCAGCGCGCTGCAAATTCACCCGTTGGTCTGCTCGGCTTTTAACGCCGACTTTGACGGCGACCAGATGGCGGTTCACGTGCCGCTTTCTCAAAAAGCCGTAAAAGAAGCCCGCGACCTGATGCTTGCCTCTCGCAACCTGCTGCTTCCGTCCAACGGCGAGGCCGTCGTATCGCCCACCAAAGATATGGTGCTGGGCGTTTACTACCTGACCAAGGATGCTGATAACCAGTTGGGTGAAGGCAAAATCTTTACCAACATCGATGAAATTGCCCTGGCCTACAGTCTGGGCAAAGTTGAACTGCACGCAAAAATAAAACTGCTGCACTATACCCCTGATTCCACAAACACCACGCCTATCGAAACCACCGTTGGGCGGGCGTTGTTCAACCAGGTTTTACCCGAAGGGTTGCGCTTTGTAGACCGCGTTTTGGATAAAGGCGGCCTCAAAGACCTGGTCGGCGAATGTTACAACAGGTTGGGGGTAGATGTAACCGCAAAAATGGTGGACAGCGTAAAAGCCATTGGCTTTAAATACGCCACCCGCTCCGGCACCACCATTTCTGTTTCCGATATTACCGTGCCGGAAGCCAAAAAGGCTATTATCGACCGCGTGACGCAGCAGGTTACCAAAGCAGAACAACAGTATCGTCGCGGGTTGATTACCGATGAAGAACGGTACATTAAAACCGTCCAGCTCTGGACCGAAGCCACCGATGATGTCACTGAGGCTGTCCGCAAAGCCATCGACCCGGAAAGCCCCATTAAAACAATGGCCGACTCCGGGGCAACCAAAGGGGGGTTCCAGCCTATCAGACAGTTAGCCGGCATGCGCGGCCTGATGGCTGACCCCAACGGTCGAATTATTCCGCTGCCCATCCGCTCTAATTTCCGTGAAGGGCTGACCGCGCTGGAATACTTTATTTCCACCCACGGTGCCCGTAAAGGTTTGGCCGATACCGCCCTCCGTACTGCGGATGCCGGTTATCTTACCCGCCGCCTGGTAGACGTGTCGCAGGATGTTATTGTTAATTCCATCGACTGCGAAACCGTGGAAGGCATGGTCATTAACGAAAGTGAATGCGCCAAACTGGGTGAAACCTTTAAAGAACGGCTGGTTGGGCGCACTGCCCTCCACAATGTTGTTGACCCGGAGACCGGCGAGGTTGTGCTTGAGAAAAACACGCTGATTACCAACCAGGAATACGAGGATGTGGAAAAGGCCGGCGTAGAACAAGTTATCATTCGCTCACCGTTACACTGCGCCCTGAACAAAGGCATTTGCGCCATGTGCTACGGCAGCGATATGGGGAGAGGCGGTTACGCCACCATCGGTTCTGCAGTGGGTATTGTGGCCGCCCAATCCATTGGCGAACCCGGCACGCAGCTTACTCTGCGAACCTTCCACACCGGTGGTGTGGCCGGTGTTTCTGACATCACTCACGGTTTGCCCCGGGTGCAGGAATTGTTTGAAGCCCGAAACCCCAAAGGTGAAGCGATTATCTCAGACCTGGATGGTCGGGTAGAGATTATCTCGCACGAAGACGGCAGCCGCGAGCTCAAGATTATTTCTTCTGAACTTCGCCAGGAAGATTACGACATTCCGGAAACATGGACCATTCTGGTTGAAGATGGCGATGAAATTGCGGCCAAAGCCAAAATCGCTGTCATTGAGGGTCAGGAAATTTTGGCGGAAAATGGCGGTAAGGTGCAAGTAGAAAACAACACCATTATCATTCGCTGGGACCATGTGCAGGAAGAAGAATACGAGATTGAATCGGCGGCCCGGCTGCGGGCACAAAACGGAGATTTGGTAGAAGTTGGCGAGCAGCTAACAGAAGGGTCGCTAAACCCAAACCGTATTCTTGAGGTGTTGGGTAGAGAAGCCGCCCAGATGTATCTTCTGGAAGAGGTGCAAAAAGTGTACCGCTCTCAGGGTGTGCCCATTCACGACAAGCACATTGAGGTTATTGTGCGGCAAATGACCAATAAAGTTCGGCTGGTTACCAACGGCGACAGCGATTATCTACCCGGTGAACTACTGGACTTCCAGAAATTTCAGGCCATGAACCAGGTTCTCATTGAAGAAGAAAAACAACCGGCAACGGGCCGCCCAATTTTATTGGGTATTACCAAAGCGGCGCTGAACACAGACAGCTTCCTGTCAGCCTCATCCTTCCAGCACACCATCAATGTACTGGCCCAGGCAGCCATTGAAGGTAAACGAGATGACCTCTTTGGCCTGAAAGAAAACGTAATTCTGGGTAAATTGATTCCGGCCGGTACCGGATATGCTCACTACCACCCGGACAGAATGGTAGATATTGGGGATGAAGACGGTGCAGAAGTAGTGGCAGACAAAGAATTAGGCGACGACGACATACTTGGAGATGAATTCTTTGATGCCCTCGAAGCAATGGGTGTGGTTCCCCAGGTTGCTGAAGAAAAATTAGATACGAGCGAAGAAATCGACGTTTCCGCCGGTGAAGTGCCATTGGCAGAATAGACGACACTGATATCCCGCAGGGCGTTAAGAACCCTGCGGGATAATAGCGCGTTCATACTATCTGTGGTAAACTATAAAATTGTGCATTGCCCTAAAATCAGCACGCCACACCTGAATTTTGAATAGAAATCGCATCGAAACGATATGTGTCAATCCGCGAGAGAAAGGGGGTGAGAGATAATGAGTGTTGAACTGAGATCCGGCGAATCGCAAGATTCTTTGCTGAAGCGTTTTAGAAAAGAAATTATTAAAGCCCGTGTCCTGAGTACGTATCGAAAGAAACGGTGGTTTGTTTCAAAAGGTGAACAGCGACGCATCGCTAAACAGCGAGCCATTCGCAAAGCCCGCCGCAAGATGATGCGTCGCAACAACTACTAGGATTTATCATTAAAAATCAAAAGAGGTCGAGTTAACTCGACCTCTTTTTTGTTGTTTTTTTGGTATCATCTCAAAAAGTAATCATTCAGTAGTTTACGATGCAAAAGTGTAGTGGTTCACAGAATATTGCAGTGATTATGTCTACAAAATAACAGCGGGTTG
>CAYWSS010000062.1:0-13825 GCA_964460505.1 uncultured Caldilineaceae bacterium
CCATAAAAGGCTTGAAATTGTAAATCTGTAGAGAATGTCTGATTCAGTACACTTAAGAAATGGTATTGAATTATGGTGTACCCAAGGTACACCAACAAAATAATGATGGCTAAATAGAAAAAAAGGGGGACATTTTTAAAGAAATCAAACCCAACCGTCAGCGACTCGCGGATATTAATTTCGGTTTCTTTGGATTGGCGGGCAACTACTTCACGGTTATGAAACGTAACGTAGTGCAGCGCCAAAGCGGCCAGCAGCACCACGGCGGCCAAGCCCAGCAGTTGATACGCTTCGCCGCCGTAGCGGGCAAACATAGAGGCCGAGCTGGCGGCCACGCTGTTTCCAATAATGCTGCCAAAAGCAAAGCCGGCTCCAATAACGGGGAACAATCGTTTAGCCTGCGAGATGCGATAAATGTCGGTGGCCAGCGCCCAAAACGCAAGCGGAAAAATAAAAAATTGCTGGTCGGCAAAAATAAACAGTAAAAAATAGCTAATTGAAGATGGCACACCGTATGTAAAAAACAGTTGGATAATGAGATAAATAATGGCAAAGCCCCCCAGCAGCCAGCCTACCAGATGGACCCGCTTTACCCGGTCAACAATTAACGAATACCCGCCGGCAAACAGCAGCAGGGCTATCATATCAACAATCCACACCCACGGCAGTTGTTGAGAGCCTACATTGCTCACAAACCCGGAGGTGGCTACCACTCGCACCAGTTCAACAACTGTGGTATTTAATGCCAAAAGAATAAGCAGCAACAGCACCAGCCGCCACTCGCCCTGGCGCAGTTTTAATAATTTAGAAACGCGATTTATCATTGGTTTTTTACAATGGGCTAATTACCACAGTAACAAAGCAGCACGTGTGGCCAACAAAATGACGGATTATTATTGAACAGCGATTTTAAAGGAGTGCAACAGTCCCTGGCAGAACGATAACGATAAGGAAAATGAAAATTTGACCTACCCCCACCCGCCGCCTACGGCGACTCCCCCCCGATGTCGGGGGAGGGGGTTATTTTCAAGGGAGACGGACAGTCCCTTTGAGACGGCAACGACAATGAAAATTTAGCCAGTGATGAGTGAGAAGCGCGGTTTATTCATCCTTCATTATTCATCGTTTATCATTTTCAGAGGAGTGCCGTCAAGAATCAGATTCTTCTGAATCGCTCTTGCGCTTTTTGGAGCGACGGCCACGGCTGCGTATTTCCTGCGCTCTGGCTTGCAAATCAGAAAAGAAATCGGTATCTACAATTTCACTGACTTGCTGCTGACGCTTGGTTTCATCAATTTCAATGCGCAGTTGCTGGATCTCCAGCTTTAAACTCTGTTCACGAATATAAGCTTCCAGCGCGGCAGCGGCCAACGAAGAGAACGACTCCATCATTTGCTGCAAATTATCATCGAAGGGGACAATTTGGTTGGTTTCAAAATCCTGAGGGTCTAATAATTGCAGCACCCCCAGGGTTTTGCCCTGACTGTTTTTTAGGGGGATGGTTAGCATTGAGGTGGCTGCCTGGTAGCGGGTTACGGCATCACCATTTTTGGAAAAGACAAAATCAAACTCTTCAACCTGGCTGGTATCTGCAATGTTTACCAAACTGCCACTAAGCGAGACGTGGGTAACTACATTTCTATGGTTGGGCTGCCCTGAATCGTCCTCTAACGGCAGGGGAGCAAAGGGAACATCCCGCCGGGTGGTTCCTCCCATAGCAATGTTTTCACGATCGTTGCGGACAATCACCACCCGCAAGTTCTTTTCTTTTTCCCGGCGAAGGTAGAGGATACCGGCATTGGCATTACAAAATTGCTTGGCCTGAACCAGCATATTTTCCAGCAGCCGGTTAAAATCTTTTTCTGCCGATAGCTCAACCCCGATAGGAATGACCACTTCCAGCAGGTCGTCTGCCCGTTTTTTCTCTTTTTGAACCTGCACCAGGGTGTTTCGCAGTTGGCCGGTCATATTATTAAAGGTGCTGGCCAGGGTGCCAATCTCATCGCCGGCTTCAACCTGAGCCTGCGCCTTAAGATCGCCTTCCCGGATTTGCTCGGCCACACCCGTCAACCGGCGCACCGGCCCCGCAATATTTTCTCTAAAAATAACAGCCAGCCCAATACCTAACGCCATGGCAATTAAACCCACAAACAGTATTTGTTGGTTGGCCCGGTCTAATCCATCCCGGCCCCGTCTCAGGTCTGATTGCAAGAGCAGTTGTTGGTCTACAGTAATATCGGCCAGTAGTTGCTGCATTTTGTTGGTAAGGGGCACAATTTCCTGGCTAAACAGGAATAAATCTTCGCGCCACCGGTCGCTTTCCAGCACTTCAAAAATCTGCGCCGGCAACTCCAGAAACGCATCCCGATTTTCGGCAAGATTGTCCAGTTTCTGCTGTTGGCCGGGCGTCAGCTCATCCCGACCGCTTTGGAGTTTTTCCCAGGCAATATGATTGATGGCCAGATTGGCCTCGTATTCTCCCTTAAAAAGCCGGTTGCGGGTGGTGACGTAACCACGCAACCCGGACAACATAGAGGCAAACGTCCCTTGAAACTGAGCCATATCGGCCAACATTTCAATATTTTGCGCGGTTGGTTCCTGCCGGCCCTGGGTTTCAATCATCTCGCTAATTTCAATGAGGACCGTACCCCCCAACAAAATACCATCGGTTGCCAGAATTTTGTAGGCCGGTTCCCGTTCTAGCTGGTCATCACGCAATTCAAAAAGTTTTTCCGGAAACGCAGACCATTCTTCAAAGGCCAATCTCAACTCGACCAGACGCTGCCGGTTTTCCTGGTTGAGGTTGGGCGAATAGCTCTCCAGTTCAGCCAGGTTATTTTCAAAAGCGGTTCTTGAATCGCTGTAACTATCGCGGAATTCCTGCCGGCCCAAGGCCAAATAACCCCGCACATCGCCCAACATGCGCAGTAAACTGGCCTGAGACTGGGCAGAGGCCAGGGCTGTGGGCACGCGAACCTCGCTGGTGATGTTAATATTGCCGGTGGCAGACCGGCTGCCCAGGTAGCTAAACGCAACGGCAACCAGGGTAATGAGAATCATCACCCCAAACCCAATCAACAACCTACGGCCAATACTGATGTTTTTTAGCCATTGAGTGCCGGGTAAATTTTCCAGGGTACGCCAAAACCAGTTGCTTTGTGGTTGAGCGGAGGATTTTTCAGGGGTAGCGCTCTGGGTTGTCATGGCGAGGCACGTCTCCAATCTTTTATATTCCACAGGTCAGCGTCCCACGGCGTGGGGTCAGGCCCCTGGATGGTGTTACTGACACCGGCCACCTTGGCCAGGTGCACCAGAGGAATCATAGCCACGTCTTCAACCTGTATGTCATTCATATCTATAAAAAGCTGACGCCGCTTTTCGGGGTCAATTTCGGTGGTAGAACTGCGGTACAAGGCATCAAAGTCGTTGTTGCACCATCGCCCCAAATTTATGCCCGACCAGCCGTTAGATTTTTGCGGCGACTGGCTGCAAACCCAAAATTGCATGTAGGTTCCGGGGTCGGGGCTTTCGGTAGAAATATCCAGTTCCTGCAAATCGGTTTGAAACCGAAAGACGCTGGCGGAATTGGTGGCCGGGTCGCCAAAAAAATCGCTGGAATCAGAGAATTTTAGTTCAACCTCAAGTCCAACTTCCCGCAGGTTACGCCGGATTATTTTCTGGCTTTGGGTTTGCAACGAGCTTACCGCGGCGTGGGACACAATTTTAAATTCCTGGCCATCTTTTTCTCTCAGGCCATCGCCATCAGAATCAATCCAGCCGGCTTCCTCAAGTAATGTTTTGGCTTTGTCAGGATTGTATTCAAAAAATTTATTGGGAGACACATAGTTGGCCGGGGCCACCAAATTATTTTGCGTCGCCTGCCCGGTTGCCCCGTACAATTGGGCAATTGCATCTCTATCTATGGCAAAAGCAAGCGCCTGACGCACATTTTTGTCGCTAAAAATGGGGTGGGGGAATTCAAGGCTGGAGCGCTCGCCGTCTGCGGTTTCCCGGTTGGGGTCGGTGTGGTTTACCACAATCTGCTCTACCCGCGCCCCAAAATTGGCAATGACACTGCCTGTTCCGCCCTGAGCCATTTCATCCAGCAGTTCCGGTTCAAGCTGTAAATTATAGGCGTAATCCACCTCGCCGGCCCACAAAACGGCGCGGGCAGCTTCGTTAACCGTGCCGCCGCCTTTTAACTCTATCCGGCTAAAATAGGGTTTGTCTTCTTCTCTAAAGAAGGGGTTTGGTTCGTACACTATTTTAACTGTCTGAATCAGGTCTGTGCCCAAAAACAGCACCTCCTGGGGTTTGATGCCGGGCGCAACCACACGGTAAGGGCCAGTGCCTACGGGCAGCGTATTGGCCGGAGCGCTGCGGGCATTGGAGCCGTTGTACTCCTCAAACACATGTCGAGGCAGGATTACTCCCTGAAGCCCAACAAACGGGGTGGCCCAGGCCGGGGTCACTTCTTTAAAGTTAATTTTTACGGTGTAATCGTCACTAACCTCGACGTTTTCTATACCTTCGTACAGGGCTATTGAGGGGGAATTAACCTCCGGGTTAGTGATATATTCGTAGGTAAACAGAACATCATCTGCCGTAAACGGCTCGCCATCGGACCATTTAACATTCTGTTTCAAGCTCCAGGTTACCGATTTACCGTCGGGGGCTACCCCGCCATTTTCCAATGTAGGTTCTTTGGCGGCCAGAAACAAAATCATATTGTTTTCTTTATCAAAACTGGCCAGTGGTTCGTACGCAATGCGGCTAATTTCTAATTCCATGTTGCCGCCGGTCAGGTGAGTGTTTAGGGTTTCAGGCGCTTGCCAATGAAGAACACGCAGCACACCCCCCGCGCCACGCCCGGTGGGTTTTGGCGTGGGGGTGGCGGTTGGCGCAATAGCTATTTCCTCAACCGGATCATTTGGCCCACCGCAAGCCGGTAGCAATATGAGCAGTAGCAGGGGTATCAGTAAAAGAATGAGGTATTTGGGTGTTGGCAGGTTGTGGGCGAACATTTACTTCTCCTCACGGTGTGGCATCGATATACAGCGCAACAGACTATACCGATTGTATCCAATTATAACACAACGACTTGCAAATTCTAAACGCTCTGCATTGCAATTATTCAGGCAGAATATGGTTCCACATCGATATTTTCTTGTCGCTGACGCTGTTCTACCAAATAGGCTTTTACCTTTTCCAGGGTCTGCTCAACCGATTGCTGGATTTGGCTGACGGTCTGTTCCATCTGGTCGGGGCCAAAACCGCTGATACTGAGAAACATCTGTTTAAAGGTAGCGTCAATCTGGTTAATTTGCCGGACAAATCCCAAAAAGACCACGTTCACCTTAACTAAATTGTTTACGGAGTGGCCCAAATTTTGTAGTCGGCCTGTTTGGTGGAACATTCACCCAATTCCTTCATCCCCGCCATTCGTTGCTCGCGGGTTGAGGCTTTTAATAATTTCTCAACAACTGCCAGTTGAATTTCGCTTATTTCGCTCATTGCCTTCTCATCCATTAATGACGCGCCGAATTTAATTTGGTTTAAAATATTGTGACGGTTAATTGATTAATTGTCAACACCCTCATATTTCCTCCCGCCGATCCGGAAAACTCGACATAGAACATAATTTCGGTATAATAAGAATAGCGTTGTTTCTCAATAAGCAACGCAGGAAATCTGGACACATTTTATTAAGAACGCAGACGAGAACGGACAAGCGCTGATATTTAAAATCTTTTTTTCCGCGTTCATTCGCGCTGGTCATTGAAACGATGGTTGCCGCACATTCAGCGCCTTTGGCTCCGGTATCAATCGCAAATCTGAAATCGTAAATTGATTAATGGCAAGAAAACCGGCAAAACAAAGAAAAACAAAAAAGAAACAACCGCAAGGGCCGGTTATCCGCCCGGAAATTATTGGCACGTTTCTGCTGATACTGGCCGGAGTGACGCTGCTCAGTTTTTTTACGCCCAACCGGGGCTATTTTGTAGCCACGTGGCTGGAATTTCTGCGCTTGTTGATTGGCTGGGGCCAATATGTTATCTGGATTGTCCTGACTATTCTGGCGGTCTGGTTTTTTAAATCCTACAACGCCGAGGATGCGGATGAAAAGTGGGAGAAACCGGCCGGCACATTTTTGTTGCTGGGCGTGCTGCTGGTTAGCTTTCATCTCATTCATCCGGGTGAAGACCTTGAAAATCCCGGGGGCGGGGGCCTCATTGGCTGGGTTCTGGGCGAAATGTTACGCTCGGCGTTGGGCACAGCCGGCACGGTCGTGACGCTGGTTGGGTTAATCCCCATTATTTTGATTTTAATCAGCGGCCTCTCCTTCCGCGAACTCATCCAGCTAATCCGTGATCTTTATTATCGTTTTCAGGATTGGCGACACTTCCGGCAGTTGCCTATCAACCAGCCGCTGGCTCACACGCACCGGCCCGAACCCAGGCCCAGCCTCTTTGACCGGGTATTTTTTGGCAAAGAGCGCGTGCTGCCACAATCTTCGCCGCAACCGGAAAACAATATCCCGCTAGTGGTGCTGGGCACGGCCAAAGAGCTTCCGGCTCGCACAGATAAACCGGCCCGGCAAATTCCGGCCTCCACGGCAGACCCGGCCACAAATCAACCGGTGGGCGGGCACTGGCAAGCCCCCCCCATTGCCCAGATATTTGAACACGGCCACGAAATGGAAATTAGCGAGCGGGAAATTCATAAACGGGTAAAAATTATTGAAGAGACGCTGGAAGGGTTTAACATTAAGGTGCAGGTCCGCGAAATTAACCCCGGCCCGGCGGTAACCCGCTTTAGCCTGGGGTTGGTAGATACCAAAGACGCCAAAGGAAAGCTCAAGAAGGTTCGGGTTTCACGCGTTGTAAACCTTAACAACGATCTGTCGTTGGCGCTGGCGGCGTCCCCCATTCGGATTGAGGCTCCAATTCCCGGCCAGCCGTACATCGGCATCGAAGTACCCAACTCTAACAAAAACCTGGTGGCGCTGCGTAACCTGATGGAATCAGATCGATTTACCCAGACGCAGGGTGCCTTAAAACTGGCTTTGGGGCAAAATGTGGCCGGGCAAACCAACGTTGCCGATCTGGCTAAAATGCCGCACCTGCTGGTAGCCGGGGCCACCGGCTCCGGGAAAAGCGTGTGCGTCAACGCAATTATTGCCTGCCTGCTTAGCACTCACACTCCGGAAACCCTGCGCTTGCTGATGATTGACCCAAAGATGGTGGAGTTGGTCAATTACAACGGCATTCCCCATCTGTTGGCCCCGGTTGTCACCGAACTGGAAAAGGCGGTTGGCGTGTTGAGCTGGGCCACCCGGGAAATGGACCGGCGGTACAAAATTTTTGCCAAAGAGCGGGTCAGAAACCTGGAAGCCTTTAACGACAAAGCGGTTAAAGAGGCCAGAGAAACGTTGCCCTACATTGTAGCCATCATCGATGAGTTGGCCGACCTGATGATGATGGCCCCCGACGAAGTTGAGCGCACGGTGGCCCGGCTGGCTCAAATGGCCCGGGCTACCGGCATCCATCTGATTATTGCCACGCAGCGCCCCTCGGTAGATGTGGTTACCGGGTTGATAAAGGCCAACTTCCCGGCCAGAATTGCCTTTGCCGTCAGCAGCCAGATCGACTCACGGGTTATTCTGGATTCGCCGGGCGCGGAACGGCTGTTGGGCAAAGGGGACATGCTCTACATGGCCGCCGATTCGGCCAAGTTGCAGCGTTTGCAGGGGGTGTTTGTTTCTGACCATGAATTGAACCGGCTGGTTCAGTATTGGCGCGGATCAACCGCCAGCGCAGAACGCGCGCATCGAACGCCGGTAGAGCCGCCGACCGACCTCATTCAGCAACCTCTGTGGGAAGAGTATCAAAAAATGACCCCGCAAAAAGACAAGGATGACGAACTTCTGGAAAAAGCCATCAAGGAGGTGCGCAAGCAGGGCAAAGCCTCGGTTTCTATGCTGCAACGGCGGCTGCGCATTGGCTACGCACGGGCCGCTCGCTTAGTTGACGAAATGGAGGCGCAGGGTATTATAGGGGCAGATGAAGGCGGCGGGCGGGCCCGGCCTGTATTAATTACCCAGGCCGATGATGAAATGGACCCCACCGCCGAGGAGGAAACCTGATGTTAACAAAAATAGACATCCCGTTACCGGCCCATTTCACAGAATGTAGCCGATAATTGGAACATTGTATGTAAAATCTGCTCACAAGCATCTGCATTTGATCAGGAACTACGCGAGCATTTGGAAAGTTGAATAACAATGGGTGTATCACCACAAAACTTGATTATTAATAAAAATGACGTATCAAAAAAAATAGCGGAGACGCCGTTAAAAATAGGTGTGCTGGCCCTGCAAGGCGCTTTTTTAGAACATATCAATATGATCCGCAAGCTGGGCGCTACCCCGGTAGAAGTGCGGCTGCCGCAACACCTGGATAGCCTGGACGGGCTGATTATTCCCGGCGGCGAAAGCACCACCATCGGCAAGCTGGCCGGTCAATTTAATTTAATTGAACCGCTGCACCAATTTATTGCGCAGGGAAAATCGGTGTGGGGCACCTGCGCCGGATTGATTTTTTTAGCCAAAGATGTGGGCCAAACCGTAAGTGGCGGGCATGTGGTGCCGCCCCGGCTGGAAGTGATGGATGTCAGCGTAGACCGCAACGCGTTTGGCCGCCAGGTGGACAGCTTTGAGGCCGATCTTGAACTGCCGTTTACCAACGGCAGCCCGTTTCGGGCGGTATTTATCCGCGCCCCCAGAATAGAAGCGGTGGGGAACAACGTAGAAATTGTGGCGCGGCTTGATGACGGCACCATTGTGGCCGCCCGGCAGGATAATCTGTTAGTTACAGCTTTTCATCCGGAATTAACCAACGATACCCGCCTTCACCAATATTTTCTAAAAATGGTATCTTCTCAATAATCCGGCGTAAGTAGTGAAGGAGTCCAGGCCTTTAGGCTTGATGCTAACAAACCTAAAGGCTTGAACTCCTGTCCCCCCGTTTTTTGAGAAGCTACCGGAAATGATAGAATTGAAGGCGTGAGGCCACCAAATATCCCAGTTGAACACGTAGCCCATGACTCAAAATACTCCCAACAAACCCTACGCCGTGCGGGTGATATTAATTAAAGAGGGAAAAATTCTCTTTATTCACCACAGGTTCAAAAACCCGGCCATGTTCAATAAATGGACGTTTCCCGGCGGGCGGCTGGATGACCACGAAACCGATCCGCTGGTTACGCTCCACCGGGAAATGCAGGAAGAGCTATCGGTAGAGATAGAGGTCATTGGCCGGGTAGGTGTTTTTTTTAGCCGGGCTAACAGAGATTACACCATCTTTGCCGCTCGTCCGCTGGGGCCAATCGGGCCACTCCAGCAAGAGGAGATTAAAGACGTGGCCTGGCTTACCCCGGCCACGGTGTACCAATGGCACACCAACGAAAGGCTGCAATTTGGTTTTGAGATGGCGGCGGTGTCAGCCTACCTTAAAACCTACCCCTGGCCGTAGTAAGGCCGAACATCCGTAGCCACCATGCCGGCCCGGCGCGCCGCTTCCAGACCGGCGTCGCTATCCTCAAAAACCTGGCACAGTTCCGGAGCCACGCCAATGCGGCGGGCAGCCTCTAAAAATGTATCCGGCGCGGGTTTGCCGCGCGGCACATCCTTGATGGTAACCACGGCATCAAAAAAATTCTCTTTGCCCATTGTCTTTAAAGCCTTGTTAACCACCGGGGGAATACCGCCGGTGGCCACTGCCATGGGCAACCGTCCTTTGTACGCTTCGGCAATGTCAATGACCGGGGCAATGGGTTTGGCGCCAGGCAGATATTTGGCCACAAACAACTTTTCTTTCCTGGCTGCGGTCTCTACAGGGTCCAATTGATACCCAAATTTTTCGTTCAGCACTTCGGTAATTCTATCGCTGGGAACACCGGCCAAATCATAAAACAGCTTCTCAGGAAACTCTCCCCCGGCAGCCTGAATAATCTCTACCCAGGCCAGATAATGCATCGGCATGGTATCAATCAACGTGCCGTCAGAGTCAAAAATAAGACCTTTGACATGAGGTTCAACGGTTAAGGTCACTTATAAAATTCCTTTCGTTTTTTGGATTTGAGTTAAAGCTGACACCGGGCGCAGAAGTGTGTTGACCGCCCCCCCAACACAATCCGCTGGATTTCTGCGCCGCAATTAAGGCAGGGTTTGCCGGTACGGCTGTACACCTGAAAATGATTTTGATATTCTCCCCCCCGGTAGACCGCATCCAGGCTGGCCCCTTTGTGAACAATGCCGGCCGCGAGGGCCTGCCGAATGGCGTGATACAGCCGTTCCAACTCTGCCGCCGAAAGTGTATCAGCCCCCCGGCGGGGATTAATTCTGGCGATAAAACAGCTTTCGTCGGCGTAGATATTGCCGATACCGGCCATAAACTGCTGGTTGAGCAGCAACGGTTTCAAGCGCCCTGTCCGCCGCTGAAAAAGGGCTTTAAATTCCTCCGGTAAAAAATCCTCTGCCAGCGGCTCAGGGCCAAGGCTGCCCACTACCAAATCGGGGTCATTGACCAGATAGACCCGGCCAAATTTTCGCATGTCTTTAAAGCGGAGCTGATGCCGGTTGTCCAGATCAAAAATAGTGCGCACATGTCGATGCGCCGCTTCGCTCACCGGCTCCACCAGCAAATCACCACTCATCTTTAAATGAATAAAGAGAAAATCGCCGCCGGACAGGTGAAACTGCAAATATTTTCCCCGGCGGCTAATCAATTCGATGCGTTGGCCGGGTAGCCGGCTTTGCAGTTCCGGGATGGGCGTTTTGATTGAGTTGGGCCACAGAACAGTCACGTTGGTAAAGGTACGCCCCACCAAAGGGCCGCGCAAGCCACGGACTACAGTTTCTACTTCCGGCAGTTCCGGCATCTAATTTATTCCCGTCTCGACTGGGTCTTTCAATGATAAAATCGGCCTGAATTCTATCATCTTGTTGGGCTTCAATCAACTTTTGCTTTAAATTTTTCGCCTTTATCTTTGGCAGTCTTTTTCGCGTCCAGTTGCCGCCGAATTGCTGCAAAGCGACGGGACAGGTACGTAAAGAGAAACCAGGTAAAACCCACGCCAAATAAAATGCCGGTGACGGTTCGCAGCAGCCAGTTGAGGCTGCCGATGGTTGATCCCCGGTAAAATTCAGGGGGAAAAACACCGCCGGTTAAAGCCACGGCCCACGCATTGGTTTGCCGGTAGCCAAGCCCGCTGTTTTCGCTGTTTATATGGCTAAAGCCATCAATTAGCAAGGGCAGCAACAGCAGAATGAACCAGATTGGCCCCAACCTCGGCCGCCCGCCGGATACGGTCCAGATGGCACCGGCCACCAGAATGGCTACAAAAATTGCCGTCATTCGATGGTTAAGCCCCATTTTAAAGCCAATTTGCGGATTGCCCACAAACGCCCGTAAATTGGCAGGGTCAGCGCCCCACTCAATGACCTGCGCCCGTGAGTAGCTGCCAATTTCTCCATTTTCTCCAAATAAAAAATAGCTGCGCTGCGGCAACTGGTGATCGTGCGGGGCCAGCCAGCGATACACCCTTTGTCCGGCCTCCGGGTAGCCGGAGGCCATCAGGGCCGGCGCCAAAAAGGCCAGCATCAAAATGGAGGCGGCCACCAAAATTGCCGGCGGCAGCCAATATTGGGCCAGCAGGCGGATGGCTTTTTGTAAAAAGAGGATAACCTTGGCAGCCGGTTTTTTTTTTCGGCCCGCACGTAATATGGACATAGTGCAATATGGTAGCACGAGGAGGGGAGAATGTAAAAGAGGGTCGCAAGTTGCAGGGGGCAGATCGTAAATTTGCATATTCTCTGTGTTAAGAAAAGTTTTTAGTAACGTAGGGGGTCCCGGTTTGACAAGGTGTTGAGAGCAACAGCATGTCATTTTGGGCGCAGTTTGCGAGAAATCCCCACGATGTTCATTTTTTACGACACGGTTCATTTTGCCCCGTTTTGAGGCAAACAGCACCTTGACAAATTAAGATAAGTCTTTGGCAGAAAGACAAGATGAAAAGTACAGAACATTTGTTCGCGCAGGTGTTCTGTCATCAAGATCGGTTGTGGTAAAAGTCAGGTTTAGGCCTCAGCCGGATAGCCCAGAACAGCCATCCAGTCGTCAGTTTCTTCACCTTGCGGCGTGTACACCTTGATGCCGGCCAGTTGAAAGGGGATCTTCCCCTGTCGCTTATGGCTGCGCTTGAAAGGGTGCATACAAAACCAGAGGCGAAAGAGGTTGAACCAGTTTTGAGCGGTCTGCCGGTTCTGAAAAGAGGGTTTGACCCACAAGTAGGGTTTGATGATGCTGTTGACCGTTTTGGCGGCACAACTGGTGCGGATAACGCGCTCCAGGATGGTCATCAGACTCTGAGCCAAAGTCAGGAGGGTGGGGTCGTCAGCAATGATGGCCTCCAGGAGAGCGAGGGCGCGTTGAGCCGCTTTGCGGAAAGAACGATGGCCGTTGACCACGGCGCGTTGCAACCGCCAGGCCCGAGCCGCCAGTCGCTCAAAGAAGACGACATTGATGGGGGTCAGGCTGGCGAGAGCTTGCTCACCTCAGCTATCCAGTCCAACTTCGAGCCATTTGTTTCAACACTAAACAAAAAGGAACCTCGGTCAATTTCTCCGAGGCTCCTTTTTGTTTTGCGAAAATCCTGCACTTTTTTCTCACCATTCCATCGCCGCCTGCTTTCTTCACCTTGATGCTGATAATAGCGTACGGCATTCACCTTTCATTTAACATAAATTAATGTATCTCGTTTGACGCCCCTGACAAAATCAAACACAACGCACCCCTGCACATTTATTCTTGATAGTTATCAACTTTGGCCGGCAAATAAAGAAAGCCGGCCGGGAAGCTGGCCTTTTGGCGGTTATGCTGTTTGTAGCAGTTCTGTAAGCTCAAAAAATAAAGATGTATCTTTTGGTATTAAACCTCAAGGACAAAAGGGATTGTATCGTTCGCGGTACCACCTTGATTATCAATGAAAAATTAACAGTGAGCAAAGTTTATTCATTGTTAATTACTCATTACTAATTGTTTATCGATCACTCTGGCACTATAACGGGCGAACCCGGAGCAGCTTACTTTAATTTTCAACTGCCCAACTCCCAGGCTACGTTCAGCAGCGATAACTCGGTAAGGCTTTCAGCCGATAACCCTAGCTCTCTGGCAGCCGCATACTGCTTACTCCTCCTGTTCAACGTTGTTTAACAACCGGTATTTAATTGTGAATAGTATATTCAACTAAAAGTTGAATGTCAAATGTATCAACCAACAGCCACACAGCAGGTACTAAGAGCCAAAATAAAAAAAAGCCCTCTTGGCAATGACTTACTCTCCCAGAGGGTCACCCCTCAAGTACCATCAGCGCTAGCGGGCTTAACTACCGGGTTCGGGATGGAGCCGGGTGTACCCCCGCCGCTAAAATCACCAAGAAGACTTTATTTACAATCAGTAATTAACAATGAATAATGAAAAAATTTTACCAATTACTCATTATCAATGGTTAATTGATAAGATAGTACACTAAAAACCGAACAGAACGATTAGTCCATCTACCGAGTAGACACTGAAAAGATTAAGCCTTTGGCCATTAGTACGGCTTAGCTGAGCACATCGCTGCACTTACACACGCCGCCTATCAAACTGGTAGTCTACCAGTGGCCTCTCCCGGATTAAAACCGGATGGTAATCTCATCTTGAGGCAAGTTTCCCACTTAGATGCTTTCAGCGGTTATCTCTGCCCGACGTAGCTACCCAGC
>CAYWSS010000063.1:0-13821 GCA_964460505.1 uncultured Caldilineaceae bacterium
AATATGGAGAAGAGGTCAGAAAAAAGAAATGTAAATGGCAAACATGGGAAGAGATCGGAAAATGCGCTCCCCCCCGTCCGGCAAGCCTGTAACATCATTTAGTTTAGCCTCAAGCCGGTCATGGACAACTCCTGCCGGTGAACGACGTGAAGAAACTGAATGGTTTAATGTGGTAACCTGGGGCGGTCTGGCCGAAATCTGCAACAATAAACTCTTTAAGAGTCAACAAGTATATGTTGAAGGCAGATTGCAAACCCGTAGCTGGGAAGATGAAAACGGTCACCGTCATTTTAGAACTGAAGTAGTCGCCAGTGATATGATTATTCTGGGGCCCAGAGACAGGAAAAAATTACCGTCGCATAATCATTCAGACAAGTCTGATTCTGCAGACCAGAAAACGTGCCAGGCCGATGAACATTCTGCCCATCAGGTAAAAAGCAAAAACGGGTTTTAAGTAACCCTACAGAATTTTTAAGGAGATACAAATGGCTCAAGAGCCTCAAGGAAAAGCAAAAGAAACTGGCCAGGCCAGTGGAAATGTCTCCTCGTCAAGACAAGAAGGACAACGACCCCAGCAGCGTAGCTTCTCGTCGCAAGGTAGACCCGGCGGCGGCTCCAGACCTCCCTTCAGAGGAGGCCAGAGGCAAGGACGCGGGGGTTTTAGGCGAAGACGTTTTCAACCACGGCGCAAAGTGTGCCTGTACTGTGTAAACAAAGAGAAAATAATTAATTGGAAAAACACCGATGATTTCCGTCGTTTTATCAATGACAGTGGCGGTATTTTCCCCCGGCGAAAAACCGGCATGTGCGCCAAGCACCAACGCCGGGTAGCCATAGCCATAAAGAGAGCAAGACACATTGCTTTGCTGCCTTATACCAGCGAGCACATTCGATTTTCGGGCAATAGAAGAGGCTAATTTTTTAGAATTTACTTTTTGCCAAGTCCGTTAAACATACTGCGAGCGACCCCCACAAAATCGGGTCGCTCGCTATTTTTACACCATTTCAACAATTTGAGGAGATCCATGGCAAAAAAAGAAACAAAAGCCTCCAGAACGCCAACACGCAGGCAAGTTGCGCTTTCCAGAAAAGAAAAAGAGCAACAAAAGCTTGTTTATATGGGTCTGGGATTGGTAGCCGCCCTGATACTGATTGCTTTGGCAGTTGGTCTGTTTCAAACGTTTGTCCTTGAACCCAATTCACCGGTAGCAGTTGTAAACGGAGAAGAGATATCTACTCAAGAGTACCAGGATCAAACCCTTCTGGAGCGATTTGTACTGGACGACCAGCTCCAACAAGTTATAAACGAACTCGGAGCCTTGCCCCCCGCAGAAGAAGGAGAAGACCAACTTACGCAATTAATCCGGAACCAGTATCAGCAATATGCCCAGCAAATTTCACAGCAGCGCAGTCTGGTAGACCGGCAAGCTCTGGACAATATGATTGTAGACAAACTGATTGCGGCAGAAGCTGCCCAACGCGGCATCACCGTGCCCAATGATGAAGTAACCGAAGCCGTCAACCAGCTTGTGGCCGGCCGGCAAGGGGGGGTAACTGCCGCATCTGCCACCGAGACGGTGGCCGCCCGGGCAGAAGCCTCGGCCACGGCCGCCGGTTGGACTCCCACCCCTACCCTGACCCCATCTCCTACCCTGACCAGCACAGACCCCGTTACCCCGGTTGCCACGCCCATTCCTCAACCCACCGCCACCCTCAACATCATTGGCCAGGATGAGCTGGCAACCCAAAACAGCAACTGGCTGGCCGTTGTTACCGGACAAACCGGCCTGACCGAAACCCAATACCGCGAATTTATCCGTATGCGTCTGTTGCGAACCAAACTGGCCGAAGCTCTGGGCGAAGAAGTGCCGCGCACAGCAGAACACGCCAATTCCCGCCACATTCTGGTAGAAACTGAAGAAGAGGCCAACGATGTCATTGCTCGCCTGAAAGCGGGCGAGGATTTTGCCGCCCTGGCCAAAGAATTGTCAACCGACCCCGGCTCCGGGGCAAACGGAGGCGAGCTTGGCTCTGTCCCCAAAGGGCGATTTGTGGCTCCGGTAGAAGAAGCCATTTTCTCGCTGCCCATTGGGCAAGTCAGTGACCCGGTTGAGTCTCAATTTGGCTGGCACGTGATAGAGGTTTTAGAACGGGGAGAACAGGAGTTGTCACCGGCAAATTACAGTCAGGCCCAACAGGCCGCCTTTTCTGATTGGCTGGTTGCTACCCGCAATGAAGCCGTAATAGAAGATTTCTGGGACAAGGAAAAAGCGCCCGCCGATGAGTTTTTAGGGCAACAACCCCAGTAAACCGGCTGAGTTTGCAGGAGTCATTGAGCGGGGAAAACCCCTCAATCTCCTGCAACTCAACGCGTATCGGACTAAATTCCCACTTTTAAGTTACCTTATTTCGTGGTATAATCGTCTAGCAAAATCCTAGAACGCTTGTGTGAAGGAGGTGGGCGCATGAGCCCACAAAGCAATAGGGTTGTTGAGCTGAGGATTCCCAGTGAATTAGGGTATGAAAAGATAGCCCGAGAGGCTGTGGCCACCGTTGCTCATCGTTTGAACTTTAGCAAAGAGAAAATTGAAGATATCAAAACGGCCATCAGCGAGGCCTGTACTAACGCTATTCGTTATGGCAGTGGTTCGGACGCCAGAATGAAGGTGGTTGTGATATTGACGGCTGATGATGACAAGTTAGATATTGTCATTAAAGACCCCGGCGCAAGTGGTACGCCCCCGTTAAACATTAATATCCCGGACATTAGCGGTATGGTTGCCGGCGAAAAACGTTTGGGCGGCATGGGGTTGTACATTATCAAAGAACTGGTAGATGAGGCCGGATTTGTGGATTCCGGCCAGGAAGAAAACGAAGAAGACGACGGCAACCAGTTTAGAATGGTAATTTACCGTGTTGACGACGAAGATGACACTGAACCTGGAGCACTTGCATCAGGTACCGATAATGGAGGCACAACAAATGAGTGATGATATTCAGGTTTCGGTTCGGGGAGAGACTTCTGCAACCATCATAGATTTAATGGGCGATGTCACTAATTTTGCGGAAGAAGCCATCAACCAGGCCTACCAAACCGCTTCTGACGACGGCGCAACAAATATTATTTTTAATTTTCGTGAAAATGATTACATCAACAGTGCCGGCATTGCCATTTTAATTGGCGTAGTAACCGAAGCCCGCAAACGCGACCAGAAATTAATTATGACCGGGTTAAGCGCTCACTTTCAAAAAATCTTTCGAATGGTGGGGTTAACCCAGTACGCGGACCTTCATCCTTCAATTGACGAGGCGCTGGCCTCGCTAAACGGGGGCAAATAGCTCTTTATTTCGATGGCTAATCAGTGCAGGCAACACTGCAAGCGCGCCTGTTACAATGAGCGCCAGGGTTGAAATGACTGCCCCCAGGTTAAACATTGCGGGCCAATAGGTTAGCTCAACCGTATGCTGCCCGGATGTAATAACCACCCCCTGCAGGACCGCATTAACCTGTAAGACCTCACCCGGTTGACCATCAACCGTTACCTGCCAGCCGGGATAATAAATCTGGCTGATTACCAACAACTGATTGCCCGCCGCTTGAGTTATTAGCTCAAGATGCGTCGGGCTAATTTTTTGGACGGTAACAAAAGAGCCTTCTGTCGGAGACAGAGCTACACGCAACGGTTTGGCCACTACTGCGGCGCCGCGCAGGTCAAAATCATCTTCGGCCAGACGAGCGGCTGCCTGTTGTTCATTAGCAATAACCTCGACCGCCGGCACAAACCAGGCCCGGTCAAACGGGTCGCCCATTTCAAAAACCTTAATCCCGTCCTCTTCAAAAACCGGGTACAAGCCGGCATCGCCAATATCCCGCTCATCGACAATATACCTGACGTTCATTAATTGCCACAGCCGCCACGACGGCATGGCTTGCATAAAATCATTTACACCGGCCAACTGCAACGGCGTGTTTCCGGTTAAATCCTGAAGATTGTAAACAGAAGCCGCGCTGTTGCCGCCCGGCAGAAAACCTCCGCCGGAAATTCGCCCCGGTTGAGACGCCTGCGGCCCGACCGCATCCTGCAAAAAGCTGACCACCCCGTTAGCGGTAAATGCGGGCACATCGGCCGGGTCAGCCAGATTAAATTGCCAATTTACGGTGAACAAATTAAACGCCACCCACACCGCCAGCAACCCCATACCCCACCAGCGACGCAACCGCCGGCGGGAACGCAGCCCGAAAAACAGCAGCATCCCGGCCAGAATCATCAGCCCAAACAGGTGCTGCCACAGCACCCCGTAAAACAGGTTCACCGCATCGCCCCGAACGGCGGCTGCGGTTGAGCCGTAAATAAATAGCCCGGTGATAAAAAATGCCACTCCGCCAATCGCCCGGAGGCGGTGTTCAAATTGGGTAAATGCTTTCCGGATGGGGCGGGGCAAAGCCCCCACCACCATTGCCGCCCCAAATCCGGCCAGCAGTGCGGCGCTGAAACTGTAGATAAAAAATGCGCGCTCCTGCCGGCGAACCGATTCAAAGCCCGGTGCAAACAGGTAGAACAGCGGATACCAGAACAGGTTATTTCCAAATGAGAGTAGCAGGCTGATGAGTCCGGCTCCGGCCCAGAAAAAGAGTGGGGGGGCAGATGAGCGGGGGGGCGCGGGTAATGGGCTTTCTCCTACCTGGCTACGCATACTCAGCGAGGCCACGGCTGTTACCAGCGCCAGGGCAATGAATACCAGTGAAGCGATGCCCACGTACTCCGGCGAGCCGCCAAAAAAGCCGGGATACAGGATTGACACCAATTCTGACAGGGGTAATCCGGCAGAGACCGCCGCGTACGAAAGGTCGGCCCGGACAGAGTGGCGGATAAATTCGAGGGTGGGCAGCAATTGAGCGGCAGATAGCCCCACCCCCAAGGCCACCGTGGTTAACCAAACCCCCACCGGATGCAACAAGACCACACCCGCTGACCGGAGAGAAAATTGGCGTGGGCCGGCGTTGTACCCTCGGAGAAATGCAATAAAAACGGAGTACGCCAGCGACAGGTAAAAAATATACATCACAGTTTGAGGATGCCCGGCCAAAATGGCCATCGCAAAGGCCAACGCTGTGCCGGCCACTATGCTTAAAACACGGATAAAACGCGCAGCCCGGCATTTGCGCTGCGGGTCATCGTCCGCAGACTTGCAGATTTGCAGATTTGCACCGGTAATACCCCACAGCACCCAGGGCAGCCAGGCGCTTGCTTCCAGAATGGTCAGTTGCTGAACCGGAAATCCGGTCAGGTAGCCGCCGTAAGTAAACACCAGCGAGGCAATCAGCCCGCCAAATTGGGCCTGTCGCCGCCGGTACCCGGCCTGCAAAATCAGATAGCGCCCAAACAGATAGGTGCCCACGGCAGCCAGTGAGAAATGGAAGATAGCCTGCCACTCCAGCGCTTTTACCGGAAAGCCGCCATCTGCCCCAAACAATGGTCCCCCCCACCCAATAAGCAACGACTGGACGACGTGCGGGGGGTACAACGCCCCGGATTGAATATCGGCCAGGGCGGGTTGCCCCCCGTACAAATAGGGATTCCACAGAGGAATGTTACCCCGCACCCACTCCTGGGCGGCAAAGGCTCGCAGGGGGAAATACTGTTCGGTGAAATCACCGGCGGCAATATTCATCTGGTCGGCAGGGTTGGGGGTAATCAATCGCCAAAAAAAAAGCAGCGGCAACAGGATTAGGATAAGAATTAAAATTGCATCAACAACTTTTCGATGAGTGGTATTCATAGGGCTTCACATTTACAATTTGCGATTTACGATTGGTTTTTGCGCCAAGACCCAATCGTAAATCCACACAGTCCTGGCCGGACTGCGCCAGGGAAATCGTAAATTGTTACAGGGCGTGTATCTTTTTTAATTCGGCGAGCAAAGAGGATACACCCGGCTCAACCCACGGTGATACCCCCAGCGGGTCATCGAAGCCGGAATCACCCAGCAGCGCCCGAAAGGTGTTGCCCACACCGGGAGCCAGCATCTGCAGGTTGTACCCGCCTTCCAGCGTAAATACAATGCGCCCCCGGCACAGGTCTCCGGCCAGGTCAATCAGGCTTTGGATCAGCCACTGGTAGCCGGAAAGCGTCAAGCCGATGTTTGCCAGCGGGTCGTCCCAGTGGGCATCGAATCCGGCGGAGATCAGCATCAGTTGCGGTTCGAACCGGCGTATTAGTGGAAATACAATCTGGCTGTACAAACACTCAATATCTTCATCGCCCATCATCACTGAAAGCGGCACGTTTACGATAGTGCCTTTGGCCGGGCCGGTGCCGGTTTCGTAAGCAGCGCCCGTGCCGGGATAAAAGGGGTATTGGTGGCTGGAAACAAACATAATGCTGGGGTCTTCTTCCAGAATAGCCTGAGTGCCGTTGCCGTGATGCACATCAAAATCAACAATGGCCACCCGCTCAATGCCGGTAATTTGCTGCACGGCCCGGGCGGCAATGGCGACGGATCCAAAAATGCAAAAACCCATGGCCCGGTTGGGGGTGGCATGGTGTCCGGGCGGCCGAACCAGGGCAAAACCGTTGTCAAGCTCTCCCTTGACCACCGCCACACTCAAATCAATCAACCCCCCGGCTGCGTGAGAGGCCGCCTCAAACGAAAATTTATTGGCGTAGGTATCGCTGTCGAGCATGCCGCCGCCAAAGCGGCATGTTTCTTCCACCATCTCAAGGTACAGGGGGTGGTGGCAAAGTTGCAGTTCGTGTATTTTGGCCTCCCGGCTGGGAACTTGCTTGAGGCGTGGCAATATTTTATGTTCCTCAAGATAGTTTATAATTGCTGCCAGGCGTTTGGCATTTTCTGGGTGGTCGGGCCAGTTGTGTTTGGTAAAAAGTTTGTCGTAAACGTAGCCGGTGGTCATCGTCGATCCCTCATTTCCGGAATTTGGCCCTATGGTATCACAGAATAGGTAGAACGCAAGGGATGTCCCCGTAAGCCCGGCACTCCTGCCTTTCAGAATTGCAAATTTGCCGGCTTGTATCCTGTAACGCATTTTACATAATTTATAGAACTTCTTTAAAACCCGAAAGATAATAGACGTTTTGGAGTTTTCTTACAACCTGGGACAGCACGCGCGCCTGTTTACCATTTTCACCCAAAACTGGTATAATGCTCAAATCCATTCACACCAAGGAGTCTCCCCAAAAAATGGAATTTGTTAGAGATCTGACCAACCGAGTAATTGACAATGTAGAGACCGTAATTATTGGTAAACGGGATGTGGTTGAGCTGACATTACTGGCGCTGTTGTGCCAGGGACATATTCTCATTGAGGATGTGCCCGGTACCGGCAAAACAATCCTGGCGCGGTCAGTGGCGCGCTCTATTGGCTGCTCGTTTCGGCGCATTCAGTTTACGCCGGATATGCTGCCCAGCGATGTCACCGGCGTGTCGATGTTTAACCAGAAAATTCACGAGTTTGAATTTAGACCCGGCCCCGTTTTTGCCCAAATTGTCCTGTCCGATGAAATCAATCGGGCCACGCCAAAAACCCAGAGCGCCTTGTTGGAAGCTATGGACGAACGGCAGGTAACGGTTGATGGGCAAACGTATCCACTGGACAAACCGTTCCTTGTTTTAGCCACTCAAAACCCTATTGAATATGAAGGCACCTTTCCCCTGCCTGAAGCGCAACTGGACCGCTTTATGCTGCGCATAAACATGGGCTATCCGGACAAACGGAGCGAAATGAACATTCTAAGCGCGCAGCAGTTCAACCACCCTATTCTAAACTTGCAACAGGTTATCTCGCACGATGAGTTGCTGGAAGCGCAGGAAACGGTAAAGGGGGTTCACGCGGATGACTCAATTAAGGAGTATATTGTCAACCTGAGTACAGCTACACGAAATCATCCTGATGTTTATTTGGGGGTCAGCCCGCGCGGTAGCTTGGCGCTGTACCGAACCAGTCAAGCGCTGGCTGCCAACCGGCAGCGCGATTATATCATTCCGGACGACATTAAATATTTGGCGGAACCGACCATGGCTCACCGATTAATCATTAGCCCGGCGGCGCGTATAAAAAATATAGACCCCAAAGATGTGGTGGATGACATCCTCTCTTCAGTTCAAATTCCCGGTGCGCGGGTTAGACAACGGTAGGCATTTGTAATTATTTATGCACAGTCTCGAGCGGAGTTGGGTTTTAACCCTCATTTTTTTAGGCTCTATCATTGGTGTATTGGGAACCGGACACCAGATTTTCTTTACGCTGGCCTACCTGGCCGGCGCCATTCTGGTGCTCTCTTTTGCCTGGGCCTGGATTAATGTCCACTGGGTAAAAGTTACCAGACATGTCCGCACGCAGCACGTTCAGGTTGGCGGCTTTGTAGAGGAACGGTTGATTGTAAAAAATACCGGCCCCCTGCCTAAATTATGGTTAGAATTAAAAGATCACTCCGGCCTTCCGTTGCACAAAGCCAGCCGCGTTGTCTCAAATTTGGGCAGCAAACGCCAACAATCCTGGCCGGTAAGAACCCCTTGCTACCGGCGCGGGCGGTTTACTTTAGGCCCCATCAGCCTATCCAGCGGCGACCCTTTTGGCCTGTTCCCTCTAACAAAAGAACTCCCCAGCAATTTTACCTTTAACGTTGTGGTTTATCCCGCAGCGGTAGATTTACCGGCCTTTCAACCCCCGGTGGGCCAGCAAATTGGTGGCGATGCCCTGCGCCGGCGCACGCACTACGTAACCACCAACGTATCCGGCGTTAGAGAATACGTTTCCGGTGATAGCTTCAACCGCATCCACTGGCCCAGCACCGCCCGCACCGGACGCATCATGGTTAAAGAATTTGAACTGGACCCCGTGGCCGATGTATGGATTTTTCTGGATATGGAAAAACGGGTGCAGGCCGGGTTAAGTTACAATGAGATACCCTTACCCGTACTGCCGAAAGTATACTGGGAAAAATTGCCAAAATTTGAACTTCCGGCCAGCACAGAAGAGTATGGGGTAACCATTGCCGCCTCGTTAGCCAAGCATTTTTTAAGACAGAACCGCAATGTGGGCCTGGTTACCTACGCCAATGTCCAGCACCGCGATTTTGCCCAGAGTGACCGGGGCGAACGGCAACTGACCCGAATTTACGAAATGTTGGCCGTAACGCAAGCCCACGGCACCATTCCCCTGGCGGAAGTGTTGGCGACCGAAACTATGCGTTTAAATCGAAACACTATGGTGCTTATTGTCACTCCTGCCACAGATATGGATTGGATAATAGCGGCCCGCAACCTGAGTAACCGGGGCGTAAAAGCTACGGCTATTGTCATTGACCCCGGCAGTTTTGGGATGCCATTCAACTCAGTTAATGTGGAAATTGAGCTAACCGCCAGCCATATTTCCCACTATGTGGTCAGCAAAGGTGATGCCTTAGAGCAGGCGTTGGCCAATATTCGCACCACAGAACGCAGATAGGATTCTGCTATGAAACAAAAGGGTGTGTTTTATCTTCTCAAAGAAAGCATTACCGGCTGGGGTGAAAATGATGCGTTTTTGCACGCCTCGTCGCTGGCATATTACACCATTTTTTCAATTGCGCCGCTGGTTATTATTACCGTGGGGGTTGTCGGCATATTTTTTTCCCAGGCGGTGGCCGAAGGCGTAATTGTTAACCTCCTCGAAAGTTGGGTTGGGGCAGAAATTGCGACTCTCATTGAAGACATCCTGCTCAACGCCTCGGGGGTTAGACGGAATAGTATCATTGCTACAACGCTTGGCGCTCTGATTATGCTTTACGGAGCCTCCATTGTTTTTTTCAGGATGCAGGTATCTATCAACACCATGCTGGGGATTGTGCCAAAAACAAACGACGTAAGGGCCAGCATCTTCACGGCGCTGCGAAAAGGCTTGTTGGCCGCCGCTTCTGTTATGGGAATTGGCATATACCTGCTGGCCTTATTAATATTCAACTCTGTCTGGACCGCCCTGCCCACGGGCACTCTTGAACGCCTTTTCTCCCAGGTCCAGTTGGTTGCAGTTCTGGTAGCCGTAATCATTACCCCGCTGCTATACATGATTCCCTTTGCCCTGGTATACAAGGCTATGCCCCAGGCCACCATCAGATGGCGCGATGTGCTGCCCGGCGCAGCCCTGGCCGCCGTGCTGTTCTGGATTGGCGGATACGTTATCGGGGTGTACCTGGGTGTTAGCGGCTTTACTACGGTATACGGGGCCGCCGGTTCGCTGGTAGCCTTCTTAATCTGGATTTTCTATTCGGCCCTGATCTTTTTATTTGGAGCCAAGTTCATGCAGGTTTACGCCAAAATGTACGGCGTTCCCATTGTGCCGGATGAAAACGCAATGTTTGTCTCCTGAGGCAAACCCGTGAAAAATTGTAAGGGTCAAGAAGATGTTGAACAGTTTTAACGCCAAGACGCAATGGAACAAAGGCGCAAAGTTTTTTTATTTTCCTCTGCGTCCTTGCGTCTTGGCGACTTTGCGTTGCAACTGTTCGACATGTACTTGACCACTACAGAAACGCAGAAAAAAAGCTCCCTGTAATTACAGGGAGCTTTTTTTATTAATAGCCCCTAAAAATTTAGAACAAACCGACAACCTTGCCGGTCTCAAAATCGTAATCAACATCCATAAAGACGGGTCTGGAAGGCAAGCCGGGCATCGTGCTCATGCTACCCAACAGCGGATAGATAAAGCCCGCGCCCACGCTGGCCCGCACTTCCCGCACCGGCACCGTAAAACCGGTCGGCCGCCCTTTCAGTTTTGCATCGTGCGAGATGCTGAGGTGAGTCTTGGCCATACAGATGGGCAGCTTGCCAAAACCGGCCTCCTCAAATTTCTTAATCTGGCGGCTGGCCAGCGGCTCAAAAACCACGCCATCCGCGCCATAAATATCTGCGGCAATCTTCTCAATCTTCTGCTTGATGCTCCATTCCAGCGGATACAGGAATTTGAAATCATTCGATTTTTCGCAGGCAGCTACCACGGCTTCGGCCAGTTCCAGCGCGCCATCGCCGCCTTCGGCCCAGTGGTCGCTCATGACGGCTTGCTCTGCCCCGGCTTCAATGGCCATCCGTTTAACCAGCTCAACTTCAGCGTCAGTGTCTGTCGGGAAGCGATTAACCGCCACCACTGCCGGAATACCAAACTTCTTCACGTTTTCAATATGAGCGGCCAGATTTTCAATGCCCTTCTCCAGCAACTCCAGGTTTTCTTCAGTGTAAGCTTTGTTCAGCGGGCGACCGGCAACTACTCTGGGACCGCCCCCGTGCATCTTCAGCGCCCGAATGGTGGACACCAGCACCACGGCATTGGGCACCAGCCCCGAGTAGCGGCACTTAATGTTAAAGAATTTCTCCATGCCAATATCGGCCCCAAAGCCCGATTCTGTGACAACGTAGTCGGCCAGTTTAAGCGCAATCTGGTCGGCAATAATGGAGCTGTTGCCGTGGGCAATGTTGGCAAACGGGCCGGCGTGCACGAAGGCCGGCTGCCCCTCCAGCGTCTGCATCAGGTTGGGCATAATGGCGTCTTTCATCAACACCATTACGGCCCCGGCCACGCCCAAATCTTCGGCGGTCACCGGTTTGCCGTTCTTGTCCAACGCCACCACCATCCGGCCAAAGCGTTCCCGCATATCTTTCAGGCTGGTGGTCAGCGCCAAAATGGCCATAATTTCAGAAGCGACGGTGATGTCGTAGCCCCCTTCCCGAGGCACGCCATCCAGTCGGCCGCCCAGACCCAGCACAATGTGGCGCAGCGCCCGATCATTGACGTCCACCACCCGATTCCAGGACACGTTGTAGGGATCGATATTGAGCCGTTTGAGGCCCATCTTGGCCAGTTTTTCATCTGATTGGCGGCTTTCGTGATAGATGCGGGCATCAACTGCGGCGGCAACCAGGTTGTGCGCCGCGCTGATGGCGTGCAGGTCGCCGGTCAGGTGCAGGTTAAAATCTTCCATCGGGATAATCTGGCTGTAGCCGCCACCGGCAGCGCCGCCCTTAATACCAAAGGTTGGCCCCTGGCTGGGTTGCCGGATGCAGATCATTGATTTTTTGCCAATTTTGCCCAGGCCCATCGTCAGGCCGACACTGGTGGTGGTTTTACCTTCACCCAGAGGGGTGGGGGTGATGGCGGTTACATCCACGTACTTACCTTGCGGCCGGTCGGCAAATTTTTCCAGTACATCCAGATGCACTTTGGCTTTGTATTTGCCGTACAGGTCTATGTCGTCAACATTCAGCCCAATCTGTTCTACAATTTCCAGAATTGGCCTTACCGTTGCCGCCTGGGCAATTTCAATATCGCTGGGTACCGGCTTTATTCGTTTTACTGTCATACCATATCTCCTTTGATATACAAATTAACTCAACAATCATTACAATGTGACTATTTTCACCAATAATACTCGTCAAACCCGTGAGATGCAAAAAAGTATCCTGACTTTAAGCAAAAACTACACCTGTTCAGCGGAGCCATACGCTCCGCTGTAACTCCCCCTCTCCCAAATTGAGAAAGGGGGAGTTGCGTCTGCGACGGGGGTGAGAGCAATTTTCATTCTCGTGGCCGTCCCCATGGGGTTGGTTCGCCCTGGCCGGATTCGCGGTTCCAGCGGTTAATTGCTGCCTTTAGCCAGGCCGGCGCCCGATCCATAGGCGGTATTGGCTCAGTTTTGGAGAGCGTGGCGGCCCGCCGGATCTGCTGTTCCAGAGGGCGCACATCCCATTGAGCGCGTTCGCTGTCGCGGGTGGCGGGCTCAACATCCCACACCCGGTACCGCCCGCCGTCGGGCACAATTTGGGTGCCGTATTTTTGCGGCTTGCCCTGAACCATCAACCAGCGGTCGAGCGTGGCGGCGGTTAGCCAGCGGGCCGGTTGATAACTCATCTCGGCGGCTTGTTGGGCCAGCGTATGTGCCCGCCGGATTTCATCCGTATCGCCGCCGTGATGCAGTACCAGCGCGGCGTAATAAAAATCTTCCGGGGCATGAGCTTCGCCGGCGGCAATAATTTCTGTCACCCGTTGGCGGCGCTGTGCATCGCGGGTGCAGAAGGCATCGTATTCCGGCGTGCCAAAAGAGGGATGGTTTTTACGCGCGTTTTGGTCGGCCTGAAATAATTGTTGCAGCTCCGCATTAATTGATGGCGGCATATTATTCTTCCGGCTCTCCCTTCCACAACTGCCACACCAGGCCAACAACCAGGGCCGCGGCCAAAAACATCGACACAGTATAACCCACAAAGGCTACCCGGGGCATAAGTGAGGTAAAATCATCGGCAATGGTGGCAACGCTGGCGGCAATGGCCGACCCGATGAGCATGCCAATGAGTATAATACCGATGGTGATTTGCTTGATTGTACCCCGCACAGATTTTAGCTCGGTGGTTAAATCCGAGGTGTCCAGATGCAGTTCAAACCGGCCACTCTGGTACTGATCCAGCCAACCCAGGGTGGCTTCCTGCAAGGTGGGCATACGCTGCACCACTTCGCGCAGAAGCCGGGTTCCTTCTTTGGTGGCCACCTTGGTAATGTTATCGGCCGTAACCTGCTCCAGCGCCAATTCCCGGATGTATTTGTTCATCAGAGCCACCACGCCGGTTTCCGGGAAAAGGACATTGGCAATGGCTTCGGCCTGCATATTGGTTTTCAGAGCCAGCGCCAGTTGCGAATCCAGCCGGAATCCGTTGCCCTGCAATACCTCAAACAGTAACCGTTCAGCTCCCTATGTCATTCCCGCATGTAGTAAGCGGGAATCCATCCGCATAGCCTGTGGATTCCCACTAAAAACGTGCGGGAATGACATACTTAGC
>CAYWSS010000064.1:0-13551 GCA_964460505.1 uncultured Caldilineaceae bacterium
GGCGCTGAACGGGTTTGCCCATCAATTCTTCTTCCATGTCATCCTGGCGCTGAACCGAATTCGCCGCCGTCTGACCGGCGTCTGCGCCACTATCCGCAGATACCTCATTTTCCTCCGAAGCTACCTGTCGAGCCGTGCTGTTTGCTTCTTCTTCGTAGGTGTCATCCGGGTCGTTAATGCGCATCCCCGGCCCCAGGTCAACATCTCCCTGCTCCTGTTGAACAACGTGGGTTAACTCGTGGGCCAGCAGGTCCTGCCCGGCGGCGGTGTTGGGTTTGTACTCTCCCTGGCGGAAAAAGATGTCGTGGCCGGTGGTAAAGGCGTGTGATTGCAGCGATTCATTCAGGTGATGGGATTCGGCGTCGGTATGCACCTGCACGCCACTAAAATCGTGGCCCATAGCCTGACTCATTTGCACTTGAGTATGGGTCTCTAACGCTTGACCCTGCCCCCGTTTATCGTCAATGCGGGTTTCCACGTCTTTGTTAACGCGGGGGTTCTCTTCCATTTGATCCGGCCCTTTACGCTGCGCCAGCAAGCGCTGTACCGCCCGATTTCCCACACTCTGCTGCAAACCGCTCATTCCCGACGTATCGGCTTGAGTTTTTTTCTGTGGTTTGGCATGTGTTTTTGCGTCGGTTTTACCCTGTCGTTTAATTGTTTTTCCTGTTTGTGCAGCCATCATACACCATCCTTCCCTGGCTATTTAAGTTAAGTGAGTTGAGTGAGTTGTTCAACCCATTCAACTCACCAAACTCATTCAACTCCCTTAACTTTTTTTACGAACCATCCACCGACCAGTGGACGGCATCCTCATCTGTGTCATCGTAGTGAACCACCCCAAGAGCGGCGGCAAATTCCATCAATTCCACGTTGGTTTCATCTTTTGAGCCGGATGAAATTTCCACCTCATCGCCGTTGGGCAACTCTAACAGCAGGACCTCGCTGCTCCAGGATATCCGCATGTCTATTGCTTCGCCGGATACGTGTCTGGATGCCAGCGGCGGCGGCTCTTCCAATTCCTGAATACCAAATGCCTTTGCCATTTCTTCGGCAGCGCTTTGAGAGTCATCATAATTGCCGTGCCACCAGACAATGTCCAGATTAAGGCTTTCATCCGTTCCAAAATCCACTTCATCAATGGCCGGCACCTGGCGGGGGTCGATCATTTTATTGGCAATAAGCCAGGCAAAGTGCATCATGTAAGCCCGTTCTGCCGGCCAGGTGGTAGATAAAACATCAACCCGGGCGCCCGCTTTTTCCAGAAGCTTGATAAAGTTTGAGGCTGCGTTTCCAAAGCCGGCGTCCAGATCAACCAGTTTGTCATTGGCCGGATAGCGGGTTACCCACTTTTCCCCGCTCAACAGGTCCATATCGGGTTTGTCAACCACCTCTTCCGGTTCCTGCAACCCGGCAATTTCACGATACTTTTCGTAAACAACCACCTGCTCAATCTTTTCCTCAACGACGGCCTCTTCCACAGCCTGTTCCTGGGCCATCATCTGCTGTTGTTTAATCAGGGCTTGCTGTTTGGCTGCCTTTTTTTTGGCTGCTTGCCGCTCGGCTATCTGCTCACTGGTAATCATCCGCTGCACGGCCCGATTGCCGACTCGCTGCTGCAGGCCCCCCAATCCGGCAGCGTTGATGCCGCTTGAGTGTCCCTCCTGCCGTTCATCGGGGCGTCGCCGCCGTCGTCTTTTGACCCTGCGCTTTTTGGTGATTAGGCTCATTGAAATTATCTAATATTGGAAATGTCCAAGCTTCGTAAAATTCCCTCATGCAGTCCGCATCGAGGCAATTAAATCTTGGATATCCCTTAATTACCGTTGTTCGTGCTCCGCTGTTCTTTCATCCAGGCCTGGTACTCTTTAACGGCCTGAGCCATTGTTTCAGCGCCCCAACGCTCTTTGTAAGCATCCAGCAGAAGGTTTACTTGCCGGCCCATCGCTTTTCCCAGGTTTTTTTCCAAAAACAGTTTGCAGGTAAGCAGCGTATAGAGTACTTCTTTTTTCTCGTCCAGCGCATTGTGAACGCTGGCCAGTGTAACCGAGGCCGATAGATGCCGCACAAAACGGCCCAGGTCATCGGCTTTAAGGGCGCTTTTGCGTACTGCGGCAGCATATGTTTTGGCTTCTTCAAGTCGCCCGGCTATCAAAGCCAGGTTGGCCTGCTGAAGCTCTACATCGCCCACCACCTTAAAGTTACCTAACCTTGTGGCTTGTTGGCGCAGCCGCTCTAACATTTCCGGGTCGGCCTTCTGGTCAACAAAACTATTAATAAGCTGTAACTGGGCCTGAATAGCCACATCCATCTCGGCGTTGTTGCTGCGGCCCGCAATGTCGCCGGCCTGCTTTAAATCCTGACGGGCGGCCTCAAAATCGGTGCGGCACAGGTGCAGGCTGGAGCGCATCATCAGCAGGTCGATCAGTTGACCACCGTGCTTGTCCGGGTCAAGCGCCTTGATGCCCCGGCTGATTTGATTGACCGCGCCATCAAAATTTTGCGCCGCCGCTTCTACTTCTGCCAGAGCTTTAAACGACTCGGCTTCGCGCTCAACATCTTCCAGCGTGTGGTAAATAGCGGCCGCTTTTTGCAGAACATCCCGCGCTTCGGTTCCACCGCCTGATTTGGCGGCCAGTGTTTTGCCGTGCGCCAGATTTGCCAGCGCCAATTCTTCAAAGCGGCCCTCCTCCTCGGCCAGAATACCCATTTTAGATATTTCTTTGGCAGCACTTTGTAATTCAGAAGCCGAGGCGTACAGCAGCGCTTTTTGGGCGTGCAGGGCGGCTGCGCCGCCCCGGTTGCCCTCCTCAAGTAAGGTCTTAATTTGTTGATCCAGCTCGTTTAGTTGCGTTTTGGTTTTTTTGTTCATTGTGTCATTTGGATTGAGTTGATTGTCGCCGCAGGACAACAATCAGAATTACCGCGCCAACCGCTAAAATAAGGACAGCCACATAAAACGGCAATTGCAGCGCCAAGGGCGACACAGCATCCAGTATTAACAGGGTGTCCGGGTTAAAGTTAAACTGTGCATTGCTTTGATACCAGCTTACCGTGCCTGTCTCTCCCCGCTGAAAGGGCCAGCCGCTTTTGCCCTCTGCGGTAACAACCGGAAATAAAATCCCTTCGATAATTTGCTGCCCGTCGGCGGTTGTCTCCAGGTAGTCTGATACGGCCGGCTGCGCGGTGGTGACCACCTGCACCGGGTCGCCGGGCTGCCAATTGCTGCCAACCACCGGGGTGTGATAAATCTGCTCTATTCTGGGTAAATTGCCACCCCCGCCTAACCGGGCGGTGTAGGTGTCAAAAATAGTCAGGTCGATGAGCATGTGACCTCGCAGTTGTACGTGCGCAGGTAACACCGGCGGCCGCTGCTGTAACTCTTCTACCGAGAGCGAGACCGGCGTTGTCGATACAGCCGTTCCTTCGCGCAGGCCGGGAATGGTTGGCCCCAGCACGCCGCCCACGACCAGCGCCAGAGTCAGGCTTACAATGAAGGCGGCCATCGTGTGGGCCGGGTTGCGAAAGAGCAGGTACACTGCCCCCACCGCCATGACGGCGCTGCTGATGCCGTATACCAGCGCCCACGACAACCCGGAATAGAACGAGTTGCCGTGCAGCCACGCGCCATAAATAGTCGTCCCCAACACCCACACGCCGGCCAGCAAAACCGGCCATGAAGTAAGATAGGGTGAAAAGTTGGTTGCAGAGTTACGTTTGTTGCTCAAATTGGCTCCGGGATACTTTCCACATCACGTATTTTACATTTCTGTTACGGCCAGTTCTTCGCCGGCAGCGGCGGCTTCCATATCTTCATCCAGCATCGCAAAAATTTCTTCGCGGATGGTTTGGTGTTCTTCGGCCCATTCGCCGGCCTCATCCAGGCCGCTGCCATGCTCCTCGGTCAGTCGCCCCTTTTCTTCAGAGACAACCGCCTGCTGCTCTTCGTTGACCGCTTGGGCCTCGTTCAGTTCGGCTGCCCCTTGCTCGGCGTCGGTCTCTTCTTTTTCTTTCATTTGATCAAATGATTGCAGCTCGTTTTCGGCCTGGGCGGCGCCGGCTTTTACCTGGTTGGTTTCACCCGTCCATTTGTTGGTAATGGTGTCGGTTTCTTTGGTAAGGTCCGAACCGGCCTGCGTTTCTTTGGCCTGGTCCTGCGTTCCTTTTTTCATCGAGTCAGTATCGGCCTCGCCGCCGGCGCCAAAAGCGCTGCCAAAGCCAAAGGCTCCCAGCAAATTGCCAAAAATTTTACCCAAAAAACCGCTGGTCTCGCCGCTTTTCTGAGCGTTGCTTTCGGCCCCGCCGGCTTTGGCGCCGGCTTGCTGGTTCATCTGGCTTTGCCCCTCCAGCTTGGTGTCGATATCTTCCTGCTGCTTGTCGATAATCTTCTGGTTGGTGCCGGCCAGCGTGCGAACACCACGGATTTCAGAAAGCTGCCCCTGCGTATGGGCCTGCATTGCGCCAATTTGCACTTCCTGAATCTTAAGCTCGTACTCTTCGTCGTCAACGGCGCTGAAGCCCAAGGCAGCGGCCTGTACCTGTTCAACCACCCCTTCCGGCGGGGGGGGGAGCTGCTCAAAAAGCTGTACTTCGTAGCCCAGCTTCACAAAAGATATCGGGTCGATATCGCCTTCTTCCATCTCTTCAGTTTCCGCGGCTTCCATATCTTCCGCTTCGGCCATATCGGCCTCAACTTCCTCATCCATTTCTTCGGACGGTTCTTCTTCGGCAATTTCTTCTTCCTCTATATCTTCTTCGGGCATCTCTTCAGCTTCTGCGCCCGGCATTTCTTCATCCGGCTCTTCGTCGGCGGGCGCCCGCTGAATAAGCCCGCCCGGCCGGTTCATACCGGCCAGCGACTGGCTCAAGTCAATACGGTTGCCGGCGCCATTCAGGGCATTTTCGTCAACGTTTTCGGGGCTGCGTTGCAGGGGTTTAGTTTGGGCGGTGGCTGCGGCAGGCACGTTGTATGGCACGGTCACGTTTATTTTGTCGCCGTCAACATTAACTGTTTTGTTGGCCATATCGGGGGTGCCTTCTACCTCTTCTCCGGTGCCCGACCGTTTCATCTTCACAGTTTGGGGGTCTACAGACAACTCCGATAAATTCATGCCCTTGTAGAAGTAAAATTCCATGCTGGCTTCAGTATCGGTTACCTCTCTCTCGCCCGAAGGATTGGTGTAAAATCCCGACAGGGCCTCGTCGAAGCCTGATTCCTCCGGGCCGGTAGCCAGATTCACGATAAAGATGGGGTCTTTTTCGTCGGCTTTTTCATAGCCGCCCAACCCGGTTGCGGCCAGGCTTAACACCAGCAGCCGCTTGATGTTGTACTCCTCGCCCCAATGGGCCATACTGCCTTTAATTTCAATGCCCAGGCTTTCGGCGCGATCCCCCAGCTTTTTTCGGCGGGCTTTTTGAGCTTCCAGCGACTCTTTTTGGCTGTCGATGGCGCTTTTAGTGGCAATTGTATCGTCAAGAGCATCAATACTACTTTGAAGATCATCTTCTGTTACCGACGACAGCGCCTGGCTGGCCTGATTGGCGAAATCTGCTTTGTCTTTATCCGTTTCGGCTTTTTCAAAATTATCCAGAGCCGCTTCGGCATCGTCTAATGTTTGATCGGTAGAGTCGCCAAACATCATCGATTTAGGGTCAATGCCAAACATCGCGTACAGTTTGCTGGAAGCGCCGGTTGGCCCCGGCCCGTGCCGCTGCCCGCCCTGGCTGCCGGTTGAAAACAGGGCGCTTCCCGGGGTGTCAAACCCCAGTTCTTCTTTGAGATTTTCTTTAGCCCGGCTGCGCCATTCTTTAACCGTTTCAATTTCTTTCTTTTGTCTCTCTGCGTCGTCCCGTATTTTGTCGGATTCTTCTTGTACTTTGGTTGCCTCTTCTTCTGCCTTGGTTTTACGGGTGTGGGCCTCGGCCTTTTCTGCGGTAGCCTGATTGTGCTCCTGTACGGCTTTGTCACGCCCGGTTGTGGCCTGGGTCATCTCTTGCTGAGCTTTGTTGCGTTCTGTTCTGGCTTCTTTAAAGCGATTGTTGGCCTCGATCATGCGGTCGGTGTCGCCACTGCGCTGCGCGTCTATGGCGTCTTGCTTGGCCTGCTGAAAATCCTGGTTAGCCCGATCGAGCGCATCTTTTTTGTTGGTAACGTTGTCATCAGCCTGCTCTCTGGCCGCTCGTTTGGTGTCCAGCTTTTGAGTTGCGGTATCGTAGTCACTGCTGGTTTGATCCCGCTTCGACTCGGCGGCTCGCTGTTTGGTATTGGCCTGGTCGATTCTTCGGTCGGGGTCTCCGCTCTTGGTCCCCGGTTTTCTGGCCTTTGGTTTTACCGCATCCGGTTTGCGCCCTTCGGCCATACTGGGACCCATGCCGTACTTTTCCGAGGCTTCTGCGCGGGCTTTCTTCATATTTTGCCTGATATTAAGCACTTCGCCTCTAAAGGTGCCTGCCTCGGAGTCAGTATCTCTTACTTTTTTGCCTGTTACAGGGTCTGTTTTGTATTTTTTTCTAAAGTCGATGTCTGTTGGCACGCTGGGCGTGTATTTGTCCTTGATCTCGCTTTTAAGGCTGCCCTTGTCGTAAGCGCCTTCGCCGTATTTTTTCTCGTAAGCGCTCTTGGCCTGGTCAAATTCAGCCTGCTTTTCTGATTTTCGGGTGTCAAAATCACTCTGTGACTCATCCGGCCCTTTCTTCATGGCGTTCAGTTCTTTTTCGGCTTTGCGGCCCTTGCGCTTATCCATTTTTTTGGAGGCCGCTGAAGTGGCCACGTCAACCGCCTTGGTTCCGGCCCGTTCTACCCCTTCCTTGACAAAGGCCGAGGTGTGGTCTTTCAGGCCGGCCTGTTTTTCCTTAAGCTTTTCCGGGTCGGCATCGCTGGTCAGCAGATCCAGCGAGCGGAACAGCATAATAATTGGCGTGGTGGCAAACTTGATTATTATCAGGGCATTGCCGATGATTGAAATGGCGTTGTTCACCGTATCCAGAATAGGGATAGCCGTAGACAGTAACCAGGTGTTGGGTGCTATTAAGGCGCTGGCCCAACACATAATACAAAACGGCACCGGAATTAGGGCAATTAACGCGGTCATAATTATCGACACGGCTTTAAGCACAAACAGAATTATGGTCAGGATAATGTTAACCAGGTCCACAATGCTTTTGATGAAGTCAACAATTGTCATCAACGCTTCAAGCACCGCCGCCGCAGTACCCCAGCCGGTATCCTCATCACCAATCTTGGAAAAGGCTGCGCCTATTTTTTTGGCGTTGTCGCCAATAACCAACACATTTTGTGTGGCCCACTTTTCGGGGTCCATGGCCAGTTGCATCAAGTTGATGGCCCCGTCTGCGTAAGGAATTTTAGACGTGGCGGCCTGCATAATCTGGTCCGAAATAAGGCTGGCTGCACCCTCTTCCAGCCCGCTGAGCGCCCCCTCTTTCAGGGCGTCCAGCACCATATCGCCCCGGTCCAGCTCCTCAGACGGCTCTTCAACCGTTTCAGCAATTTCATCTACTTCGCCGGTCAGGTCAATGTCATCTTCATTGCTGGTTGCCAGCGCCTGGTGGTAATCAACCTCTACGGCCGCGCTGGCCATGGTGTCTTCGGCCAGGTCATCCCAGGTGGGTAGTTGTTCGCCTTCGGTTTCCGGCTCTACCTCGGTGGCCTGATCGGGGTCAAATTTGACTTCGTTGGTGTCAACCGCTAACTCCGGCTCCGGAAACTCGCCCGGAATTTCCTCCGGCTGCTTTGGCGCCTCTGTTTTGGGTATTTCTACCTTGTCGCCGGCGCCGGTGGCTTTATCATCACCTTTCTTCTCGCCTGTAGATTCGGCGTTGCTCTTCTCTTTATCTTTTGTCTCTTTGGCGCTGTCTTTAGATTCTTTCTTTTTGGCCTCTATTTCCTCCTCAGACGGCTCGTCATCTTTATCATCGTCCCGTTGAATATGAACTCTGGCCGTTTGAGCCACACCGGTCTGCTGCCCGGCGCCTACGGCTTTGGCTGTTTTATCCAGGGCCGCCATTGGGTCCTGGGCAAACTGTTCTTCTTCGTGGCCGTTATTGTTGCCATTACCGTTGTTGGCCCCATCCGGCGCGCCCATCTGTGGCTCGGCGTCGGTTTGCACCGCTTGCTCGGCAACTTCATCGGCCTCTTGTTCGTACTTGTCATCCGGCGGGTTGACAATCATTTTAGGCTGGGTCGTGTTACCGCTGTTGGTGCCGCCCTGTTGGCGGGTGTGCCACCCTTCGTGAAAAAGCAGTTTTTGCCCCTCGCTAGAGTGAGGGTCGTACTCGCCCTGTTTAAAGAAAATATCACTGCCGCTGGTAAAAGCCCGCGCGCCCAGCGACTCGCTGAGTTGGTCGGCTTTGCTGTCGGTATGGACATTGATATTTTCCGGGTCTGCGATACCCATGTTGTCTTTCATTTTGGTTTGCGTATGTTGGGGCAGGGGCTGGCCGCGCCCAATTTCCCGGTCGACGTCCCGGCTGGTGTCGTTATCCAGCGCCACGCCGCCGGTGTCATCAAGCCGGCGCTGCGCCGTTTGGTTTTCCGGCGAGTTGTCATCGTCACCCTGCCCCTGGCCGGCGGCTGCCTGCTGATTTGCATCTGTGGCGGCCTGATTCTCTTCGCTCTGCTCCGATTCTATGGTGGCGGCAAACTCATTGCTAAACTGCTGAACGCCGGCGCTGTTGCTGCTGACCATCCGCTGCACCTGGTGGTTGCCCACGCTGCGCTGCAAGCCGGAAATAACCCGCGGTGAAATACCCCCCGGATTGTTCATTGCCCGCTGCAAGGTTTGGATATCGCCAAATTGGGCCAATGGGCTGGGTTCCAGCGCCGACTCAACCACTTGCCGGGTGGTTTTTGTGTTATCTTTTACCGAACTGTTTTCGTTTTTTTGCTGCTTGCTCACACGACGTTTCCTTCCATGGCGCCATAGCTACGGCTTAAATTCAAAATCCTGATCGCCCACCAGTCGCCCCATCTTTTGCATTTCACGGCGGGTGCTGTGCAACAGGTGTTCCATGGTTACTTTGCCGCCATCGGCGGCGGCCAAAAAGGCGGCGCCGGCAATGACGTTGCGAATGTTGCCTCCGGCCAGCTTAAAACGATCGGCCAGGAAAGCAAAGTCGAGCATTTCATCTCTGGGTACTTTGGGGGGGAACAGGGTTTCCCAAATTCGCAGCCGGTCTTCTTTTTCGGGAAAGGGATAATCGACGACAAATTGCAGGCGGCGCGTAAACGCTTCGTCCAGATTGGCCCGCAGGTTGGTAGCCAAAATGGTGACGCCGTTGTAGGCTTCCATCCGTTGCAGCAGGTAGCTGATCTCAATATTCGCGTAGCGATCGTGGGAATCTTTTACTTCAGACCGTTTGCCAAAAATCGCGTCGGCTTCGTCAAAGAACAGAATAGCGTTACTGCTTTCGGCCTCTTTGAAGATTTTCTCCAGATTTTTCTCGGTTTCGCCAATGTATTTACTGATAATGCTTGAGAGATCAATTTTGTAGAGGTCAAGCCCCAGTTCCCGGCCCATCACTTCGGCGGCCATTGTTTTGCCGGTGCCGGGCGGGCCGGCAAACAGGGAAGTAACCCCGGTGCTGGCGGCCAACTTGTGGCCCACGCCCCACTCTTCCAACACCTGGGGGCGCCCGCGCACGGTATCAACCATTTCGCGTAAAATTGAGCGCTGATCTTTGGGCAAAATAATGTCCAGCCAGTGGTAGCGCGGCTCAATCTTGCGGGCCAGCGCCCCCAACCGTGAACTGGAGTGAGCGCGCGCGGCGGCAAACAGATGCTCATCCTGTATTGTTTCGTTTTGCTGGGCGGCTATATCCCGGGCCGTGCCAACCACGTCACGGATTTGGCCGGTGGTCAGCACAAACTGCCCGGCCAGGTCGGCCAGGTTGAGATGTTCCGGGGCGGTATCAAGATTCAGGAAGTGCAGCCACAGCTTGTAGCGTTGGCTGTAGAGCGGCACCGGGAATTCCAGCCATGCCAGATGGCGATCACGAGCGATGTCGCTGGGGTACCACTGTGTTTCTCCGCCAATAATGACCAGGTCCGGGCAGGCGCACAATTCAACCAAAATTTCTGCCGGAATGCCTCCTTTTTCCCGGCACATTTTGCAGCCGGTCAGAAATGGAATGGCCCCGGTCAGTTTTGCATCGCGCAGAGTCAGGCGCACGGCTCGCAGGGGGGGAACATCGCCCGAAACCACCGATGTCAGGTTTGCCACCAGCAAGGGGCGTTGCAACTGCGCCGCCAAAACACGGGCGGCGGCCCGCTGGGCCACTTGATCGGGGCCGCTGAAGGCAATCAGGGGTTTTGCATGGCTGCCGGCAATGGCGGCCAGGGTTGGTTGCGCGTAACCGGCCATAAGCGTGTCGGCCTCACTCGCCTGCGGATTGTCCAGCCGGACATGTTCGCCCAGATCGGGGTGCGGGTGGTATTCGCCCAACAACCAGTTGACGATGGTTTCATCCATATGCAACGTTTGGGCTAACAGCGGCGCTTTGCCTGAGCCGGATTCGGTGATTTTTTCCAGTAAATGGTATTTAAACAGAGGCGCGTCATCCGCAAACTGTTTTAATTGGGGAAATTTGTTTATTCCCGGCGGGCCGAGTAAATTCAAAATCAAATTTATGCCGGGACGCTTTCGGGTAACATCATCCTGAAGATAGCCGTAAAGCTGCTCGTAACTGAGGTCTAATGTTGGAGCGAGGCAAATGAGCAGGGTGTCAAGCTCAAATTGATTTAAGCCAAAGGCCTGGGTTAAATGTTGCAGCCGGAGGCGGTGTCTTTGTTGCCGGGCGGCTTCAATTATTTGGTTCACCCGCTGCTCAATCTGAAGCAGCGCCCGCCGGTAGGCCTGTTTTTGCTGCGACCCTGCGCTGATGGTTTGCCCCCAACTAAACCCAAAAGGGCGTTTAAGCAGCGCATTGGCCTGATCGTCGGTGACGTATTGTCCCCGAAATGGATCGGTGAGGTCCTGGCCGGCCTGCTGCCAGCGCCAGACTTCTTTATAAAGGAGCACATCAATTCGAATGAGTTCTGCCTGCAGATGGTGCAGACTCAAATCTGTACCGGACAGGTTACTGTTATCCTGGTTAGACACTCGGTCTCCCAAATTTAGACAACAAAGCAGTTTACAGGGATGAATTGTCGGTCACTACAAGCCGAAACTACAAAGTTTCGAGCTATTAATTTATTGTAATAACTACGATATGTGATAATGCGGTTGTTCTACTACACATTGCCAATGGAGAAATTTTACAACCTTGGGGAGTGGTTTTTTGATTTTGCTGCTTGAACAAGCGACCAGTGAATGATGCCGGACTTAGTGAAATCCCCCCCGGAATGTTACTATGCCTACTTTAGAAATGAGGTTAAATATGACAAGTAGAAATGAGGATAACCTCCATTGACTTGCCCAGTATAGCAATTTTTATCCCAAAAGTCAATGGAATTCGGGGGATTTGGGAGCATCCTCCCATCGGCGGGCGGGGGCGTAGGCGGCCTGCAAAATGGCCAGGGCATAGGTGCGCTGCGGGTTGGGAACCTGGGCCCAGTTGCCGTTTTGTCCAAACAGTTTATTTAGATTATTTGGCCCCCAATTGTACCCCACCAGCATCCAATACTCGTCGGAGTAGCCTTTGTTGAGGGCGTAATCACGCATGTGGGCCAAAAATGCGGCGCCGACTAAAATGTTACTGAAGGGGTCGAAGGGGTCTGTGACCCCCACTTCCGGCGCCCAGCGATGCCACGTGGTTGGGATGATTTGCATCAGGCCCATATCGTCATCCCGGCCGATGGCCATAGGGTTCATCCGGCTTTCCTGGTAGGCCAACTCGCTCAGCAGCCGCCAGTCCAGATTGTACCGCGCTGCCGCAATTTGAAACATCTCCTCGTAGGTCATTTTGCCGGAGCCGGAGTTGGTGGCCGAAAGGGGGGTGAATGTGGATTTGCCCGGGTTTCCCCCGGCTCCAAAATTGGGGTTGATGGCTCTTGTTTTGTTGGTGGGCAAAAGGTGCGACGATATTTCTTCCTTCGATTGATTTGGCAGAATTGAGTTTGAGGCAGGGAAAAACGCCGGCCCCCACAAAAAGAGTAACGTCGCCAGAAAAATACCCGCCACCAGCAGCAAACACGGGCCAATTAGCGGGCGGGTGCAGACTTGAGCAGCCAGCGCCCGGCGTTTGTACCGCCCGGTTATTGTGGTACAGGTCAGGGTAAAGGGGCAGCGTTGCCGGCCCCACCCGATGAACGGCCGGTTGTGCGGCAAAAGATATATCGGCACAGTTGCCGATTCTTCGGGGTCAAGATGCAGCGTGGTTTGCCCGGTCAGGGGAGTGGACTCGCCGGGCGGCAAAAATTCAAAGTGACAGCGTCCGGTTGGTGCGGCGCCGGTTAATTGAATAGAAGTTTTACAGGGGCTGTTGTTGCTGACGGTCAGCGCCAATTGGGCCGTTTTTTTGAAACGGGAAATGGTCTGTCGCTGCGGTTCAAACCGGGTGATGGTAAAGGAATTTCGACCACTCATTGGGGCCTCAACTCATCGCAGGCAATGCCGTTTCCGTCCGGGTCCAGGTTGTTCAAGTCGGCAACCGGGCCGCCGGTAGCCAGATACAGGGCTTGGGCCTCAAGCCAGACGTTGAAGTTAAGACAGGTTACAGTAGCCCGGGTGGTATCGTACGGGCCTACATAATCTCCCGGAATAGTAAATGAGCGGGGTGAGGCCGTAGCCGCAGCCTCAATAACCGGGTAGGTTCGCATCAGGGCCACGTTCCATAAATAGGGGCCGGTGGCTGCGGTTTCTACCGCCACGGACATCGGCCCTGGCGCATCTTTCAGGTTGGGTACGGTGTAACTCCACAATCCACTGACCGGGTCGCAGTATATTTTGTCACGTTCGGCAATGGCATCCATCGCCGCCATAGGGCTGCCGGCGGGGGGCCAAATTCGTACCTCGAAGGCATATTCCGTAGGCAGGATGCAGTCGTTGCGACCGGTCCAGTACCACTTGAATTCAAAATCGCGCACCTTTACCGGCATCAGTAAATCGTGGATGGGTTCTTCCAGCAGGATTTCGCCCACAAACTCCGGCGTGGCCGTGGGGGGTACTTGCGGTGAACTGGACACTGAGACGACGGCTATTTGGGCCGGTGTCACCGTAGGGGTGCTGGTTGGCGTATCGGTGGGGGGAGGCGGCGGGGTATCGGTGGGCAGCGGCGAGGGGGTGGGCGTGATTGTGACGGTGGGCGTATCGGTGGCGGTGGGCGAAGGGTAAACCACGGTCACATTTACGGCGACCTGACTCGGCGGGGTGGGCGTGGCGGTATCGGTTTGGGTTGGCGTTGGGACCGGAGAGGAGGAGGAGAGAAAGGGAACGCGCATCTGACAGGCCAACAGCAACCCGGTTAATATGGCAATAACCAGCAATAGGTTCCGGTGCATCAAGATTTTCTCCATAAAATAAAGGGGCCGGGGATTAGGGATACAATTATGATACTGATGATACTTGATTTTGAAAGCATCATCAAGTTTTTTGG
>CAYWSS010000065.1:0-13527 GCA_964460505.1 uncultured Caldilineaceae bacterium
GTGCCTGCCTTGGGCAACCACAAGGGTACGCCACGGCAATTCCTAAAGAGCCAAAAAGGAGTTGACTTTTATACGAGGAGGCAAGGTAACTCAGCGGCCTGCCAATTACTTATGCCCCATTTTACTCGTTTCAAATTTGAATCCGAAGCGGGTAATTCATCGGCTTAAGCCGATGAATTACCCGCTCTCCGTAACCACCGAAAAACTCGCCAAACTCATTAAACTCCTGAACTTTTTTACATCCGTTTAGAAAATTCTTCGGTCAGGGCCGGTACAACATTAAATAAATCGCCGACGATGCCGTAGTGGGCGTAATTGAAAATCGGGGCATCGGGGTCTTTGTTGACGACCACAATTATTTTTGATGTTTTCATACCGGCCAAATGCTGAATTGCACCGGAAATACCGCAGGCAATGTAAACATCCGGCTGCACAATTTTACCGGTTTGCCCCACCTGGTGCTCGTAGGGAATCCAGCCGGCGTCCACCGCGGCCCGGCTGGCCCCCAGCGCCCCACCCATGGCCTCGGCCAGCGCCTGGACCGGGGCAAAGCCATCGGGCCCGCCCACGCCGCGCCCGCCGGAGACAATAATTTTGGCATCGGTCAGGCTCACTTTACCGCTGGTGGCTTCAAACCCTTCAATTTTTGTGGCAACGTTATCTTCGGCCAGCACCGCCTCAACGGCGGTAATTTCGCCGCTGCGGTTGGCATCAGCCTCCGGCACGGGGAAAACCCGGCGGCGAATGGTGGCCACGTGCGGGCGGGAATCGCTAAACGCAATTTTAGCCATCACGTTGCCGATGAGCGCCGGGCGGGTGGCCACCAGCGCCCCGCCTTCCACGCCCACTTCGATGCAGTCGGCGGCCAGCCCTACGCCCAATTTGGCGGCGACATAGGCCGATAGCTCCAGCCCGGAGTTGCTGGCTCCCATAATTATGGCTGCCGGTTGTTGACTTTGCGCCAGTTGAGTGATGACCGCCGCGTAGGGTTCCAACCGAAAATTTTGCAGGGTGGCATCATCAGCCACAAATACCTGATCTGCACCGTGTTGAATAGCTTGTTCGGCCAGTCCCTCTACCGCTGCTCCCAGCACAACTGCTTCAACCTGAGTACCCAAATCATTGGCTACACTGCGGGCTACGCCCATGGCTTCCCATGCAATGGAATCGACCACACCATCAACCTGCTCTATCCAAACAAAGATACTATTTGACATAATTAACACCTCGTTGAGTTAAAATCGTAAATCCAAAATCCACACCTGTCCTGGCGGACGGCGCCAGGGAAATCGTAAATCGTTAAATTACTTTTTCTGCAATCAACTTGTCTGCCAGCGTTTTGGCGGCTTCCGCCGGTGTACCTTCAATCATTTCAACCCTGGCTTCGCGGCTGGGGGGCAGGCTGACTTCCGGCCACTGTACCTGCGACCCGGCAGCCCCAACCTGGCCGGCATCCAGCCCCAAATCGGCAATGCCCCACGTGGGGATTTTGGCTCTGGATGCTTTGCGGATGCCCATAAAACTGGGGTAGCGCGGTTCGTTGATTTCTTTGACCACGGTGACAACGGCCGGCAACGCGCTGCTGACGGTTTCGCGGCCACTTTCCAGCAGGCGCGTGGCGGTGATGCTTTTGGTCCCGGGGTCAACGTTTAGCGCAGCCACGTAGGAAATCTGCGGGAAGTCCAGCAGCGCGGCCACCTGTACCGCCGTGGCGGCCATATTACCATCAATGGAAGAGCGCCCGCCCAACACGAGATCAACGTCTCCCACTTTGTTGATGGCCGCAGCCAGCGTGCGGGCTATGGCCAAACTATCGCTGTTATCCAAAGCCGGATCCGAGATGAGAATGGCCTGGTCTGCGCCCATGGCCAGCCCGGTTTTCAGGGCTTCTACGGCTTCGGCGGGGGCCACGGTTAAAACGGTCACGGCGCCACCGTGCGCTTCTTTCAACTTGAGGGCGGTTTCCAGGGCATATTCATCCCAGGGGTTAACAATTCTGGGGCCGCCCGGGGCCATCAATTTTAAGCCGTCAACGGTTTTTGATAGCTGCGCCGTATCGGGTACTTGCTTAATCAGTGCGATTATGTTCATTGATAAAATCTCCTTATGTTTAGGGATTAGGGGTTGGGATTTAGGAATTAGGGAACTGTCCAACTTCTAATCCCTAATCCCTAACTCCTGATTCCTAACCCCTGAGTTCTGATTTATTGCCACGTTTCCGGATTGTAGGCCGGAAGTTCGCAGCGCATGGGTTTGTCCTGACGCAGGCCAAGCGCGTAGCTGCCCTGCATCAGTTGGTGAATTTGGGAAGTGCCTTCGTAGATAACGGCGCTTTTACTGTTGCGCAGATGGCGCTCAACATCGTACTCATCAGAATAGCCGTACGCGCCGTGGATTTGAACCGCGTCGTTGGCGGTGGCATTGGCCGAATCGGTGCAGTACCACTTGGCCATGCTGGTTTCGCGGGTGTTGCGGATACCCCTGTTTTTTAGCCGGCCAACCTTGTGCACCATCAATTCGCCCAGGTCAATGCGCTGCTGCATTTGGGCAATCATCTGCTGCACAAGCTGATAGTGGGCAATGGGTTTGCCAAAGGTTTTGCGCTCGTGGGCATATTTTGTGGAGGCTTCCAGACAATATTTCATCAAGCCCACGGCTCCGGCGGCCACGGTGTAGCGGGCGTTATCCAGGCAGCTCATCGCTATTTTAAAGCCTTCGCCCTCTTCTCCCAGGCGGTGACTGTCCGGCGCGGCCACGTTGTCCATATTTATCCAGCCGGTGTTGCTGGCATGAACGCCCATTTTGCCCTCGATGGTGCCGGTGGTCAGCCCCGGCCACCCCCGTTCCAGAATAAACGCGGTGATTCCGCGCGAACCTTTTTCCGGGTCAGTTTTGGCAAAAACCAGCATCCTGTCGGCCACATCGGCCAGCGTAATCCACATTTTTTCGCCGTTTAAAATGTAATGGTCGCCCTCTTTGCGAGCGCGACTGTTCATGGCAGCCACATCAGAGCCGGCGCCGGGCTCGGTTAGCCCAAAACAGGCAATATTTTTTCCGGTGGCCAGGGGCGGCAGAAATCGCTCTTTTTGCGCTTCTGTGCCCCACTGAAAAATGGGCAGGGCATGCAGCCCCAGGTGAACAGCAATGGTTTCCCGCGCGGACGAGTCGGCCCACTCTAACCCTTCGGACACAATCCCCAGCGAGATGTAATCCATTCCGGCCCCTCCGTAGCGGGCCGGTAAACAAACGCCCAAAAAGCCCTGCGCGGCCAATTTGGGCAATAGTTCATGCGGAAAGGTATGATTTTTGTCATGTTCCTTGATGATGGGCATAATTTCTTTGCGGGCAAAATCATACACCATCGCTTTAACCATTTTGTGCTCTTCGTTGAGTTCAAAATTCATCGTTAAACCTCGCTATTAATAGATTATTTGTATAAGCTCAGTGAACCCGTTCCGCCAACAAATGTTAAACAAACACTTGCGCCGGGCCCCTGACGGGTCAGTGCCGGTGTGGCGCTAATTCTTAAAAATATTTGTAAAATTCGCCTATTTGCAAAATTCGCAATTTAATTTTCCCCTTGTGCAAGTCGGGTTACAGTCAAATTTGCAGGGTATCCGTTAACGAGACGGATTAAAAAAGTAACGAAGCTACCCGGCGATGCTGTATTCGTACTGGCCTGTAACGGCATCGTTTTCGGCGTAGCGGCCGGCCCGGAACATGTGAGCCGGAAACTCCGGCGCGCTCTCACCGGTAATCATATCCGCGTTCAGCAAACCGATGGCCGGGCCAAGCTTAAAACCGTGTCCACTAAATCCAACGCTGGTAAAGAATCCGCTGCCGGCGGGCAATTCATCAATAATTGGATGCCAGTCTGGCGTAATGCTGTAAAGGGAGGCGTATCCGCCGGTGCTTTGGCTGCGTTCCATGGGCGGGTAACGGTGAACCAGCGGCTCTCCGGCTTCCAGTACAAAATCAGAATCGACCTGCTCCTTGTAATTGTCCGGGTCAACCACGGCTTCAGCTTCGGCGGGGTCAATCATTCCCACCAGGGTCAGGTTGCCGGTTTCCGGGCGAAAATAGGTGGCCCGAATAAAATCTGCCACCACGGGATGGGGCGCTTCGTAACCGGCGGGGCGGCGAAAGGTGGCGACCTGCACCCGGCAGGAGCGGGCCGGAATATCCAGATTAGCCATTTTTGCAACCTGTGCCCCCCACGGCCCGGCACAGTTGAGCGCCAGCGGGGCATCAAACTGCTCTTTTGTGGTGTCTACCCCCTGCACTTTACCGCCGGAAAATCGAATACCGGTGACCGTGGTGTTTAAAAAGATTTTTGCGCCCAGGTGACGGGCAGCATTGGCATAGCCGTTGACGGTGAGGTAGGGGTCGGCGTATCCGCTTTCCGGCTCGTAGGCAGCCGATACCAAATCGGCGGTAAGCAGGCCGGGCATAAGTTTGAGCAGTGCCTCCGGCGAAAGCAGCTCAGTTTTGATGCCAACGCTGCGTTGCAGTTTTACATTGGCTTCAAGCCCTTCATGGTCTTTGGCAGCAACCACGGCCACAAATCCGGCCCGAGTAAAGCCGCACTCGCCGCCAACCCGCTCTTTAAAGTTTTGAAAAACATGTAAACTGTGCAATGCCATTTTTACGGTAAGCTCGTTTGAGTAGTGCTGCCGGATGATGGCCGATGATTTACCGGTTCCGCCCGCACCCACGGTTTCCTTTTCCAGAACCGCTACCTTCAGGCCACGTTGGGCCAGGGTAAAGGCGGTACTGCACCCCATAATTCCGGCCCCAATAATGATGACATCAAATGTTTGTGACATAGTCGCTACCACCTCGCTGTGGAAAGAATGCCCCCATTGTATCGTTATCGGGCACTGAGAGCAAGTTGTATTCACATGAATATGCTCGCTCAAAAACCGGGTTAAAAAGTTTGTTTTAAGGACATAAAATTGGTTTGTGCCAATGCCTGCGCTAAGGTAAAATGGGGGTGTCTGTTCAGCAAGCCGGCGATTCGTCGAAAAATCAGGCTGAGGCTAAGGCTGAGGAAGCAGGAATTCTCTATTAGAGTGGGTTACGTTTGTAAAAACGCGCCTTTTTTATTAACCTCAACCTTAACCTGCGCCGTTCATCATCTTCATCCTGCTGAACAGACACAAATGGAGTAGAAAAAATCAGTGGGTTTGGGCCGGATTATATGAATTTGCAAGGGAAATCTATCCTTATTACCGGGGCAACCGGCTTTATCGGGGGGCGATTGGCGGAGCGATTGGTCCGTGAGCATGGCGTGCAGGTTAGGGCGCTGGTTCGAGACACGGCTAAAGCCCGTCAATTGGAACAGTTGGGAATAAAAGTTGTTGGTGGCAATATAACCGACCCCGATTCTTTGCGCCATGCGGTTAATGACTGCCGGCTTGTTTTCCACGCGGCAGCGTGGGTGAGCGAATCCGGCAGCAAAGATGAGGTTTGGGCGGTAAATGTGGCCGGCACGCAAAATCTGGTTGATGCAGCCGTTGCCGCCGATACGGTGGAACGCTTTGTCCATATCAGCTCATGTGCGGTGTACGGCTCGCTTCAGCAGTTTAACATTGATGAACAGACGCTCCCCCGGATGCGCGGCAATCTGTACGGCGACTCAAAAGTAGCGGCGGAAGAGGTTGTTTTTCGCGCCTATCGGGAACAAGGATTGCCGGTGGTGGCCGCCCGAGCCTCGCAGGTGTACGGGCCGGGTTCAAAGCAGTTTACCATCCGCCCGGTGGAAGTGATTAAAGCGGGTAAAATGGTGCTGATTGATGGCGGCCGCCATTTGTGCAAACCTGTTTACATTGATAATCTGGTCGATGGACTGATTATGTGCGCCACCATCGAGGCGGCTATTGGCGAAGCCATCAACCTTACGGACGGCCAACCCGTTCCCTGGCGTGATTTTTTTGGGGCGTATGGCCGCATGCTAAATATCGATTCTTTTCCATCGGTGCCGTTTGCGGCAGCCTGGCTGCTTGCCCTGTTCAATGAAATAAAGGCGGCGGCTACGGGAAAAAAGAGCAGCCTTAACCGGAAAGCGGTAAAAGCCCTGCGGAGCAGTAATGGTTTTAGTAACCGGAAAGCCCGCGAACTTTTAGGCTGGCATCCGGCCGTAGATTTTGATGAGGGCATGCGCCAGACCAAAGCGTGGCTTCAAACTGAAGGGTACCTGACCTAGACAAATTCAAATGGGTGCATACAAAATGAGTTGAAAATGTAGAACAAACTGTTAGTTTGTTTGGCCTGAACAAGCTAATGGCTTGCCGCAGGTACAACTCAAATTGAATCTGGTTGACCAGAAATTAAGGGTCGATGACTATATTTTTAAAGGGCTACCAACTTAAGCGCGACACTTGTAGGACAAACTGTTAGCTTGTCCTACAAAATTTTTGTCTCGCCTTAAGTGGATAGCCTTTTAGAGAGGAATATTGAGGAATATTATGGATGCAATTGTAACCGCAGGCGGAACATTTAAACCGGAAGATCCACTTTTTGAACTGACCGGCATAAAAAAGAAGGCGCTTATCCCGTTGGCCGGCAAGCAGATGGTCACCTGGGTCCTGGAAGCGATTCGCGGCTCTGAACTGGTGGAAAATATTGTTCTTGCCGGCCTTGAAGCGGACGAACTGGATTTTGAGGATGACCGGCTCTTTTTTGTCCCTTCGGCCGGTAGTTTGGTAGACAATGTATTTGCCGGCCTGCATAAACTTCAAGATATAAATCCTGAATTACAGAAACTGTTCATCTTTTCATCGGATATCCCGCTGGTTACTCCGGAGATTGTGCGGGGATTTGTGGAAGAGTGCAGCCCATACGATGGCGATATGTATTATGCCGTGGTTACACAGGAAACTATGGAAGAAACATTCCCCGATTCTAACCGAACGTTTGTGCCGTTTAAAGGCGGGCGTTACTCCGGTGGTGACGCATTTTATGCCGACGTGGCGGCGGCCAGGGGTAACAAAGAGTTGGCCTACATGGTAACCGGTTCGCGAAAAAACGCTTTTCAACAGGCCCGGATGATTGGGTTCGATTTTATCATTAGATTCCTGTTCCGTACCATGACCGTTCACGAAGCCGCCCGGCGAGCCTCTAAAAAAGTGGGGTTTGATGGGCGCGTGGTGATCACCCGCTTTGCCGAACTGGGAATGGATGCAGACAAGCTGCATCAGTACGAAATGATAAAATCAATACTGGACAAACGCTCCGGTTGAGGCGGTTTATGCTATAATAAACCTGTCATTAATTTCCGAATAGAGAAGAAGCTATTACCCGCTCGTAGTCAGCCTCGCAGTGATAGCGGAGTGGCGTTAGACGGCCGAAGGCCCGCTGTGCCGCGTTCCCGCTAAATATTGAGAGGATACATATTTTGGATAAGGAGAACCCATTAAATGCCGGTTGTAGAACAGTCTATAGTAATAAAAGCGCCAGCAAACATAGTGATAGATGCGCTAAATGATGTAGAGAGCATCCCTACCTGGGCCACCGTACCGGGAACAATTACCAACGTTAAAGGAAGCGGCCCGGGCATGACTTATGAATGGCATTACAAATTTAACAAGCTAAGTTTTGATGGAAACAGTGAGGTGCTGGAGCAAACCACTGATACCCTCATTACCAAAACAAGCGGTGACATCGATAGTATTTGGACAATTACGCTTGCTCCGGCGGGTATAAACAACACGGCCATGCGGGTGCTGCTTGAATATACCCCGCCCAATACATTCATTGAAATTTTGGCAGATATTGTGCTTGAGCAGTTAAACGACCCGGCGGTAGCCAAAGAGAATATCAACCGTTTTAAGCAAATGGTTGAGGCCCGCGCAAAATCAACGGGAGAACAAGTTATTGCTCACGCCTGAACAAGCCCGCCCCCTGTACCAAAATGACGCCGCCCACAACTTTGACCACGTTTTGCGGGTATTGGCCACCGCCGAGCGTATTGGCGCAAAAGAAGGCGCCAATCTTGAAATTTTGCGGACGGCAGCACTGCTCCACGATATTGCGCGCGCCGAACAGGGCCGAACCGGCAAAGACCATGCCGTCGAGGGTTCTCGCTTGGCCCGTGAAATTTTGAAGCAGGCCGGCGAGCAGGAAGAATTTATCAAAGCCGTGTGCCACGCTGTGGCTACGCATCGATTTAGAGGCAGAAACGCCCCTAAAACGCTGGAGGCCAAAATCCTGTACGATGCCGATAAACTTGATGCGATTGGCGCGGTGGGCGTAGCCCGGGCTTTTGCGTACGGGGGACACAAAAACCGTCCACTCTGGCGAGACGACGACTCGGGTGAGCGCACCACGCTGCAAGAATTCAGGGTAAAGTTGTGCAAGGTAAAAGATAAATTATTTACACCCACGGCCCGTAAAATAGCAGACCGGCGGCACCAGTATATGGTTGATTTTTTTGAACAGATAACTGCTGAAATTACAGGGATACGTTAACCGTGCAAAATTCAGCAGCCTTCACCATTTTCGACATTCAACAAGCCATGGGTCTCCCGCTTCCCGGCGTTGCCGGCCAGGAAAAAATGGCCCCGGCACCCGCTTCCGGCCACGTCAATCGATGGGATATGCCGGAACATTGCCGCGAGGCCGGTGTGTTGCTGTTACTTTACCCTGGCAGGTCCAATAATTTTCAGAAAGATTTGCATATTGCCCTGATTCGTCGCCCGGATTATCCCGGGGTTCACAGCGGCCAAATTTCATTTCCGGGGGGACGCCGCGAAAACAATGAAACATTACAATCTACAGCACTGCGTGAAACCCAGGAAGAAATTGGCGTTTTGCCGGAGGTTTTAACTATCATCGGGCAGTTGTCTCCCCTGTACACGCCCCCAAGCAACTTTTGCATTTATCCGTTTGTAGCCTTTAGTTCGGCTCGGCCCCGGTTCCATCTTGATTCCCGCGAGGTGGCAGAACTTGTTGAAGCGCCGCTTCATCTGTTTTTTGATTCTGCGTACAGGAAACAAGAAGTGTGGAATTTTGAAAAATATGGGCGGCGGCGCGTACCTTTTTTCTGTATTTTGGGACATAAAGTATGGGGAGCTACGGCAATGATACTTAGCGAATTTATTACGTTACTGACTCGCTAGAATCTACATTTCTCTGGAAGCAGAATATGGCGGAACTAAGACAAAATATGGCGACCAAAGAGTGGGTGATTATTTCCACCGAGCGAGCCAAACGTCCTGATAGCTACATAGAAAAACATAAACCTGTTATCACCGAAACCCAGCTTTTTCACGATCCCACTTGCCCGTTTTGCCCGTCCAATGAAGAACTTGATCTTGAGGTTGAACGCACCCCATCGAATGGAGAGTGGCAAACCAGGGTGGTTAAAAACAGATTCCCGGCCCTTTCGGAACAAGGCGATGTAAACCGCACCTTTGACGGCGTTCATCGTAGCATCACCGGGGTGGGCTACCATGAGGTTGTGGTAGAGCATCCCCGCCACAATACAACCCTGGCTTTAATGAAAGCGGAGGAAATCAAGATATATCTGGAGACAATGCTCAGTAGAGGCTGGGATTTGCAAAGAGACAGTCGGGTTGAGCAGGTGGTCTATTTTAAGAACCACGGTAGCCGGGCCGGGGCATCGCTAAAACATCCACATAGCCAGATTATTGGGTTGCCGGTGGTCCCCAACGACATTCGCCGCCGCATAGAAGAGGCCCGGCGCTACTTTGATGATACCGGATACTGTGTTTATTGCACTATGATGCAGGACGAGCTAAAAAACAAGGACCGGTTGGTGGCGATAAGCAAACATTTTGTGGCATTTGTGTTGTATGCAGCGCCTGCTCCCTTCCATTTGTGGATTGTGCCCCGAAAGCACAGCGTTAGCTTTTTATATGCCCAGGACGACGAGCTGATGAATCTGGCTTACATTTTGCGAAATGTGTTGCGGAAATTGTACATTGGGCTGCGTGACCCGGCTTATAATTTGATTTTTCGTACGGCACCGGCTAAAGAGATAAGCAACGATTATTTGCACTGGTATGTTACCATTGTGCCACGGTTAAGCCATAGCGCCGGTTTTGAATTAGGCAGTGGAATTTTTATTAACCCCTCTATTCCGGAGGAAAGCGCTGAATTTCTGCGAAATGTAAAGATTTAACTCATGTTCAGTTTGAGTGCCGCGTAAAAGCCAGGTATGCCCGGCCCCTGCAACAATTACTATTTCTGGATGAGCCAGAGATTTAGGTGGACGAATCAGGCGATGGGTTTTGAACAATTTCTGACAGAGGGGCCAGTTCAATATCTTTTGGCATTAATGGTTGTCCCTTTGGCTGCTGCCATAGTTTTAGGGATTTACTTTTTTTATGCATTCAACAGGAGGTAGAAAAAATTCAGGATGAAATCAGGAGATCAACCTTCAGATAAAGATTCACAGAATGAAGAAAAAGTGACTGACAGCAAACAGCCTGCTTCCTCTGATTCTTTCTTTTTGAAAAAGGCATCTCAGGAAAATGTGCCCGCACCCAGAGCTGATCCGGATTTAAATTTATTGAGCCGGAGGCTTGAGAACGTAACAGCAGAAGCAGAGACCCCATTGGAAATAGAAAATGAGCCGGAGCCGATGGATTTGGCGGCCAGACTCAATTTTCAACTACCGGAGCCGCCACCTCAACCACAGCCCGCACCTCCTCCCCCACCCGAGCCGCTGGCCTCAAATCCGCCGGTGCCGGTGGTGCCTCCACCTCAAGTTGCGCCGGTAGAATTGCTGCGTTTGCTTCGAGACCCGGATTCCGGGCAATTGATTGTGGAAGTGGCCGGTCAACAATACACAAAACTGGCCGACATTGCCGACCGAAAAGTGGGCCAATACGCGCTAAAACTGGTGGCCCACCTGTTGGTGTTTACCAACGGTATAATTGTTACCCGGGCCGGCATGAAATCCGTTTACAATCCCAGAGGCAAAGTAGACCTGGTGCCCGAACCTTTGGCATCGCCCAAAATCGCTGCACAGCCCTCGCCCGAAGTGGAAGCCGCTTTTTTGGCGTCACTGCCGGCCGGCGCGCCAACGCCTCCCCCGCCTCCTGTTAAAAAAGGCTTTTTGGGTTTTGGTGGTGAAAAATCTAAAAAATCGATGGCTGGGGGGATACCGGATTTGAACCTGGCCGATGAAATTAATGAGATTGTACAAAATCGATTACGATATTCTCCGTTGTCCACCGCCGCTCAGGTAGAGATTACTTCTAATGTGGGTGGGGGCATCTGCATCAATGTCGATGGGCATGTATATTCCAGCCCCGATGAAGTCCCAGACAGCGCGGTGAGAAATCTCATCAAAGCATCCATCAAAGAGTGGAATGAGAGTTAGAAAAGAAAAAAGCCCTTCGCTAACTGAAGGGCTTTTTTAGCGCCTGGATTAAATTGCCGGTTATCCGGGTTGCGCAAATTCAACCCGAAAACGTTTCCCATCGGGGTTGGGGCGTAACCTGCCGGTGGTAACCTGGCTGTCATGCTGAAAGATAATCAGCGCATCTTTTTTGTAAATCCACTGCTGCCAGTACCGTTTGGTTTCTATCGATTCCAGGGGTTCAACATCGTAGCCGGTGACCCAGGCTAACCGCTGGAGGTGATAATGCAGGGTACTCATATCGGCCACAAAAATGGCGGTTTCGCCCCCATCCTCCAGAATAACAACCTGGTGCGCCCGGGTGTGCCCCCGGGTAACTGCGGTACGAACCTGGCCGGTAACGGGAGTATTGCCACTGATAAGATTTAGCCGGCTGTGTTCAAATAAAGGAACGTAATTTTCTGGCAGGTAGGTGGCACGGGTGCGTTCGTTGGGGGCAATGGCATCGGCCCATTCAAGGCGCTGAATGTAGGTTGTGGCGTTTGGAAATGTAGGTACGGGCTTATTATCTTTTAAGCGGGTGTTGCCCCCACAATGGTCAAAATGAAGGTGGGTATTGATGACAATATCAATGTCTTCCGCCGCCAACCCGTGTCGAGCCAAGTCTGCCAGCAAATCGCCATTGGGGCGGTGCAGGCCCAAAATCCCGGTCAGTTGTGCGGTTAGTTTGTTTCCGTAGCCGGTGTCAACCAGAATATGCTTGCCCTCTGATTTAATGAGCAGAGAATTCAGGGCAAAGCGAACGCGGTTTTGGTCATCTGCGGGGAGCTTATTTTCCCAGATTGATTTGGGTACCAGCCCAAAGGCTCCACCTCCATCTACCCAGCAGATTCCGTCACTGAGAATGTGATATTCCAGGTTTTGCAAGTGTGGCAAAGTATCACCTCTTTTATGTTTTTTGGTTTGAAAGTTATGTACGCGAGAGGCTTAATCTTCTGAGGCCGGCCCGGACTGATAGTGATTCATGGCATTAGTGAACCATTCGACCAGTCGTTTCTTTTCCGGTTCCGGCAAAAAGGCTGCCTTGGCGGCATTAACGACCATGTCACACAGGGCGTTAAACGGCACGCCCACACTATTGGTTGCCACCAAAAATTCATCGGTAAGGGTGGTGTTAGAGATTGATGGGTCATCGGTGTTAACCGTCACCGGAATGCCAATTTGATGAAAGGCAAACAGCGGATGCTGCCCTAATTTGGATACAACACCGGTTTGCAAGTTGCTGGTGGGGCATACTTCCAGGGTGATTTGTTCACGCTTCACCATATCCATCACTGCTATATTTTCTCTTATTCTTATCCCGTGCCCTATTCGCTCTGCCCCCAGCTTTTCTATGGCTTCTCTGGCGTTGGTGGCCGGGCCGGCTTCGGCGGCGTGAACGGTAATATGCAGGCCCTCTTTTTTTGCGTGATTGAATATCTTGATAAATGGATCCAGATGAGGGAAATTGACCTCATCGCCGGCCAGGTCTAAGGCTACTATGCCTTTATTTTTTCGGTCAATGGCAATTTCAGCCAGTCGGGGAGCATATTGAGGCTCGTGCCGGTTGGTTAACACAATCAGCCTGACCTGAATGTCATGTTCCTTTTGAGCTTTGTCTACGGCCAAAATCACCCAATCAATCACATCTTCAAAATTAAAGCCTTGGTTGAGCGCCAACGCTACCGGACTGAATCGAAGTTCAAGATAGCGAACATTGTCTTCGGCGGCATCGGCCACAGCTTCGTAGGCAATTCGCTCTACGGCTTCGCGGCTGGAGTAGAAACGGCGCAGCAGCCTGAATTTTGCCAGAAAACTCAAAAAATCGGGAGGGTCATCTACGACTTGTACGTAGGGGCGTAATTCTTCCAAACTCAAACTGGGCAAATCGACCCCATGTTGATGCGCAATATCGGCCAGCGTAGACAAACGGAGGCTGCCCTCCAGATGGCGGTGCAGATCGATTTTTGGCATATTCAGCAGCGTGTTTCTCATATCACGCTTTCTGTTGCGGGCAATTGCTTGTGTCATATGAGTTAATCCATAATCCTGAAGTATGAAGGATTATTCCAACTATAAGAAACTGAAATGGCCCCCCCACGCCCCCCTACGCATCAAGCTAATAATTAGGGTAATGGGGAACAATCAGAGCAGATTTT
>CAYWSS010000066.1:0-13491 GCA_964460505.1 uncultured Caldilineaceae bacterium
CGCTAAACGAGCTTTTTGAGGAGGCGCGATAGGGCATTAGAACGCCACAGACTTTTTCCGGGGCGACAGCTTTTTCATGGCCGGGGCCGTCCACCCCTGGTCGTGCCCGCCGTTAACCACAAGCGTCTTCACCGGCAGACCGGTTAACCGGCTCACTGCGGGGGTGATTTTGCCAACAACTGTTCCGGCCGGCTCAAGGCGAGCCAGGTGGCTGGGCGTAATGCCCACCAAATTGCACAATTGGTGGCTCCATTGCGCCGTCGAGACATCAACTAACTGCATCTCTGCCGCGCTGGACAGATCCGCACAGAATGTGCCGGTCAGCCGGTGATTGAGAAAATCAAGCATGCCCAGAAAACGCTCGGACTCTGCAAATATGGCCGGCCGAAACCGGCGCAGCCAGGCGATATTTGGCAGAGGCAGGCCGGGATGCAGCAGCCAGCCGCTCAAGGGCCGGACGATTTCTTCAATTCCTTCGGCTTGCCACTGTTTGACCAGGGCTTCGGTTCGGCTGTCCAGCCAGGTAATCATGGGGTAAACAGGGGTGCCATCGGCTTTGGCCGGTATCAGGGAGCCGCTTTGAGTTGCCAGCGCCAGGGCTAAAATTTGGCGGTCAGGCCCGGCTTTTCCGATGACGGTTTGCAACACGCCGGTCACGGCCTGCCATACCTTTTCCGGGTCCTGCTCGGCCCAACCGGCCTGCGGCGTGGAGAGCGGATAATTCTGTTCAACTGTAACCAGTTCCGCGCCGGAGAGGTCGAACAGCACGGCTTTGGTGGTGGTAGTGCCAATATCTAAACCGAGAAGTGTGTTTTGCACAATCCGTAATCCCTTACGCGAGCGGAAAAACAGCTTTTGTGCGGGCCAGGGCTTCTTTTTCGGTGGTGGAAGGAAAAAACTCCAGCCCAATCTCGCCGTCAAAGCCCAACGCCCGCATTTTGGCCCGAATATTGGCAAAGTTAATTTCGCCGGTGCCCGGCTCCTGGCGGGTGGGCGCGTCGGCAATATGCACGGCTGAATACAGGTCAAAATATTCTTCAAAGCTCCACAGCAAATCGCCGGAACCCCGCTGCTGGTGATAAATATCAAAGGTCAGGCGAAATTGAGGGTGATCGATGCGGCGCACCCAGTCGGCGGCCAAACGCGGGTTATCGACCAGAATTTTGCCGATAAAGTGGTACCGGTTAAGACATTCCACCCGCACTTCGACGTTGGTTTGCTCAACCAGCTTCATGATTTTCTCGGTCTGCTCCAGCAGATTGGCGTACTGCTCTCCGGCGGTGAAATTGTTTGAAAGCCTTTTGACGTATTCAACCCCATTGACGGGTTCAATTTGATTTGAAAAGATGTACAGGCAGGGAATATTGTGCTGCTCTGCCATGTCCAAACTCTCAGCCCACGAGCGGAGTGTGTGTTCGTTGTCGCCGGGGTCGGCCAGCGATCCCATCTCATCGTCAAAAGTGGAGTAGAGTTGAACCCCGTGCCGTTGACATTCAGCCACCAACCCGGCAACGGGGGCTTGTCGCCAGCAAAAGACATTAAAATGCCGGATGCCTAAGCCAACAAATGGGATGATTCGTTCGACCAGGGGGCGGTCGGTAAACCAAAAATTAAGATAGCCGGTGTAGTCCATAGTTTGGATTATAAAGCAAAAATCAAAAAGCAAAAATTATCAAGACATCACCATTCCTCCGTCAACTTCTATGGCCTGCCCGGTGAGGTAGCGCGAATCTTCTGAGGCCAGAAAGGCTACCACGCCGCCAATTTCCCACGGTTCGGCCAGGCGATTCATCGGGCAATCTTTAGCGCGCAGTTGCAGCCATTCTTCGGCGGTCAGACCGTCTCGCCCGCCGACTTCGGCGGCTACATTTTTGACCATGCCGGTCAGGGTGTTGCCGGGGCAGACGGCGTTGGCCGTAACTCCGTAGGGGGCCATATCCATGGCTACCGAGCGGGTCAAGCCGATGACGCCGCTTTTGGAGGCGGAGTATTCGGCTGAGGCCGGAAAGCTGGTTTTGCCGGCCATCGATGAGATGTTGATGATGCTGCCCGATTTTTGCTGCATCATTATTTGGGCCACGGCCTGATTTGACAGAAAGACGCCGGTCAGGTTGATGTCGATTAATTGCTGCCACTGCTTTAAAGATATTTCGGGCAGCGGTGAGCCGGTATAAATTCCCGCTGCCGCCACCAAAATATCTACCCGACTCCATTGGGCCATGGTGTCCTCCACGGCCAATTTGAGACTTTCGGGGTCGGTGACGTTGCATATGTGGGCCGTAGCTTCTACGCCCAAACCCCGACATTCGGCGGCGGTAGCCTGGTTGGCCGATTCATTATAATCCAGGCAGGCTACGTTGGCTCCCTCCCGGGCAAACCTGATGGCGCACGCCTCTCCAATGCCGCCGGCCGCGCCGGTAATGACAGCAACTTGTCCAATAAATCTTTTGTGTGACATGCTTTCTCCAAAACTGGTTCAGTTTAATGGAATTATTTGGGTCCATTTTTCAGAATTGCCATGGCTTCATCAACTGAGGCATCCTGATGTAGAATAGCGGCCACAGCGGCGGTCATCGCCGCCGGGTCTTCGGCCTGAAAGATATTGCGGCCAATGGCCACCCCAACTCCTCCGGCAACCAGCGAGGCTTTGACCGTTTCCAGCATTGCGCGCTCGCTGCCTTTTTTGGCTCCGCCCAGAATTACGGCGGGAACGTAGCAGCCGTTTGTCACCTGCTCAAAGCCGGCGGTATAGGGGATTTTGACCCAGTCTGCACCCAGTTCCGCCGCTACGCGAGCGGCCACAGCAATGCTTTCGGCGCTGCGAAATTCGGGGCCGCTGTCAAAGCCGCCGGGAACCATCTCCCCCATCACGGGTAGCCCCCAGGCGCGCGCTTTTGCGGTAACGTGGGCTAATGTTTTCAGGGTGGCTTCTTCTTTGGAAGAACCGGGGAAGGCAGACACAGCCACGGCATCGGCGCCCAGACGCAGGGCATCATCAATGGTGTAGAATTGGGCACCGGGGCCATCCATATTGCCTAACCTGGTGCCGCCGCCATCCAAACGCAAAATCAGGCCCAGTGGGGCCAGCTCTTTGGCAAAGTGCGTGGCCATGCCAAAGGTGGTTAAAATAGCGTCTGCTCCGCCTTTAACAATTTTGGACAGCGTGTTGGCCGGCTGTTCCATACCTTTGGCCGGGCCATCGATCATTCCGTGGTCAAAGGCTACAATTAAGGCCCGGCCATTGGGCCGGAAAATGTGATTTAATCTTCGGGTTACTGACATTGTTTTGCTCCACTTGTGTAAAAATAAAGGGGTTAGGGATTGGGAATCAGGAGTTAGGAAACAGGTGTCGCTTTGCGTAACTCCTGAGTTATATTTCTTTTAGCGGAGAGCTTGGCCAAATTATTTTTAGGCGGCCATCGTGTCTGGCCCCCGCCTGTTCGGTTACGCCCCCGTGCTCTTGAATGTAGGTAACCATCTCATCGCGCAGAAACAGGTCTGTATCAATTCGAGGCCAAATGTGCATATCGGCCAGCGGCAAGGTGGTGTATCGGGCCGCATATTTTTCCCATGCAATGGCGCCCCGGCGAACAAAGCTGCTGCAAGCCATTAAAAAGGAACGTTCTAATTGCGCATCGATAGGAATGTCATTTATTGTTATATCTCCGGCCTGGGTGTCGCAGTGACTTTGGCCCAACTCGACGGTGTAGCGAATGTGGCGGCTGAAATGCAAAAAGCCACGCTCGGTATGTGGTTCACCGGGCCGGTCTGCCCGGCAGGCATTGTCGATGAGCAGGGCTTTGAGTTGGTGGCCGGTGACCCAACACAGGCGAATGGTGTCGGCAAAGGGCATTATATTAAACCAGTCACCAAAGGTGAGATCGCCGCCAACCGGCAGTCCACAGCGGGTATCCGGCGCATCCAGAGTGGCAAAATTAGCCTCGTAGCCCTTGGCCCGGCAGCGAGCAACTATGGCATCAGTGATAAAGTTGGCCAGCGCCGACTCGCCGGTAGCAAAGGCATTGCGCACCGCATCGGTCGTAAGGTCATAATGGTCAATGACGCGCCCCAGTTTGCGGGCAAAGAGCGGTCGAGCCAAATCAACCAGAGGCTGAACTTCCTGTTTCTCAAAGGTTTCATCTACCAGTAAATCGGCGGTAGGCGTGAGCCGCACATTGGTTACGGCTGCGCGGCGACGAACGGTGATATCGACCTCTCCCAGAAAACGCCCCAATGTGCCGGCCTGGACAATGGGGATGCCGTTGACAATGTTGTATGCGCTTAATCCCTGCTCATTTAATACGTTGTGGGTATGCCCGCCGATAATCAGATGCGCGCTGCCGGGGGGCAAGCTGCGAGCCAGTTCCACATCTCCGGCTTCGCTGACGGCGGCAATGCTCGACTCCAGGCTGTAACCAAGATGACTGAGGATAATGATTACGTCACAAAGTGGCCGCAGCGCCGGCAGCATGTTACGAACCACCTGAATTGGATTGATGATATGAAGCCCCGTATCAAGTTGGGATTTAATTCCGGCGGGTGTAATTAAGCCGATTATCCCCACTCTGACTCCCTTTACCACCAGTAGCGCAGCGGGTTTGCACAGGTTAGCTAATCTGTGGCTGCCAACGAGATTGGCCGATAACAATGGAAAGTGGGCTTCCTGCCGGATGGCGTGAGCTAACAATTGAGTGCCCATATCAAGGTCGTGATTACCCAACGTTCCCACATCAATGCCCGCAGCAGAATAGAGGCGGTAGCCGGCATGCACAATGTAGTTATCCGGGCCATCGCCCAGCAGTTCATCAAAAGCAGCCCCCACCAAGTCATCGCCGGCAGACATAGCCAAAACGGCTGAATACCGGCTATCACTACGAATCTTACGAACTTCGCGTAGTCTATGAGCTATCTTTGAAAAAACCGGCCAAGCCCCACAAGTAGTGAAGCGGGAGATATGCCCATGCAAATCATTGATGTGCAACACCTTCAGGCGGAACGGGTGCGAAGACAAATCCTTGCGGGGCGGGGGTAAGGTGACATCATTATCCGGAATAATTTTGCGTATCGGGGCACGGGTTGGGTCGCCGCTAAAGAGAAACAGTTGAACATCCCTGGCCCCGGTGGGGTTGGGGATGCCCTTGATTAGTTTTAGCGACCCTGGCGGTATCGTTTGTTGCATATTAACCATTATTCCTCAGGCAATCCGCCCGAACATTTCGGGTTTTACTTGATAGAGAGGGGGTTCGCCGGCAAAGAAGCGACGCAAATCTTCAACCGCCATTTCACCCATTCGACTGCAATCTTCAATGCATCCGGCCAGATGAGGGACTACCACCACATTTTCCAGGCGGCGCAGGGGGCTGTCCGGCCCCGGTGGTTCGGGGTCGGTGACATCGAGAAAAGCAAAAAAGCGGCCTTTTTTTAATTCAGCAATGAGCGCGGCTTCATCAATAAGGGTTCCTCTGGCTGTGTTGATGATGAGCGTGTCATTTTTCATCAGGGCCAGTTTTTCGGCGTTGAGCATGTGGTGGGTGTCTGGTTTGGCCGGGGCGTGCAGGCTAACAATATCAGCCCGTTTAAGCAGTGGATCCAATTCCACCTTTTCGGCGCCTAACCCTGCGGCCTGTTCAGCCGTAAAAAAGGGGTCGTACAATAGTACCTTTACTTCAAAAGGTTTAAGCAACCGGATGAGATACCTTCCGACGTGACTGGCCCCGATAATACCGACCTGTTTGTGCCGTATTTCGCGGGAAGGCCAGTAGGCGCTCTCGCGCCACCCTCCGTTCCGAACGCGCTGACCCAGCGGCCAGATACGTTTCATGCCAACAATCATCAGCCCCAGGGCGGTAATGGCCACATCTTCGGCCAGCGCCGGGGCTGCCGTGGTCACGTGGATGCCTTTCTCCCACACCGCATCGCTCACAAACCGTTTGACGCTGCTGCCCATATGAGCCATCGCCTTCAAGCGCGGTGCGGCGGCGATAATGTCGGCATCCAGTTGGGCCACACCCCAACTGGTGAGGCAAGCATCCGCCTGAGGGAGAAGGGTTAGCAGATTGGATTTGGTAGCCGGCTCACCGTCGTCGTGTTCGATGACGGTGGCGAAACTGCGAAGGTTATACCAGGCAAACTGATTTAACATCCGCGAGTAGTGATTTTTGCCGATGAGAACGGCAACGGTTGGTGATTTTGGATTCTGAGCGTTAATTTTATACCCTCCAGTTTAGCCACGTCCGCCCATGGTCACGGCCATTAATGCTTTTTGAACGTGCAGCCGGTTTTCGGCCTGTTTATAAATAACCGATTGCGGCCCGTCGATAACCTCGTCGTCCACTTCGTGGCCCCGGTCAACCGGCATGCAATGCATGTAGATAGCCTGCTTTTTGGCCAGATTCATCTTCTGTTGAGTCACGCGCCAGTCTTCGTGTTTGGCGGCCATAGCTTCTACCTCGGCTTCCTCTTCTGTCACCATAATTGGCCCCCACGATTTGGGGTAGAGGAAATCAGCATCTTCAAAGGCGGCTTCCATATCGTTGGTTTCGGTTAGCGTAACGCCGGCATCTGCGGCGTTTTTACGGGCGGCTTCCATAACCTCCGGCATCAGGTGGTAGCCTTCAGGATAGGCCAGCGTCACGTCCATGCCAAAGCGAGGCATCAGCCACACCAGCGATTGGGGCACGCTGAGCGGGCGCACGTACTTGGGCGCATAGGTCCAGGACATTACAAATTTTCTGCCGCGCAGGTCTCGCCCAAATAATTCCATCAGGGTCATCAGGTCGGCCATAGCCTGGCAGGGGTGGTCAACATCATCCTGCATGCTAAAAATGGGGGCGTCAGCGTGTTTGGCCATTTCGTACAGGTAGTTTTGGCCAACACCCGTCCGACAATCTCTAATGGCAATGCCGTGGCCGTAACTGCTCAGCACGATGCCGGTGTCTTTTGCATTTTCGCCGTGGCCAATTTGTGTGGCTTTGGGGGTGAGATATCCGGCGTGGCCGCCCAGTTGAGTTATGCCGGTTTCAAAGGAGTTGCGGGTGCGGGTGCTCTCCTCAAAAAAAAGCATAAAGAGCGTTTTGGCCCGCAATATGTGGTCGTGGGGAACACCCATCCCGAATTCGCCTTTTAACCGGAAGGCGAGTTCGAGCATGGTGTTGAGGTCCTCCACCGTCCAATCCTGAGTGGTGATAAAATCTTTCTGAAATAGTTTTGTGTTCATAGTGCAAAACTCCTTTTATGGATGGTTTATTTTTGTCCTGCTTTTCTTGTTTTATCCGTGTTCTTCTTTGCGATGTCCAAACCGCTGCCCCCCATCGACAGCGATGACTTCGCCGGTTACATAGTTGGCTTTTACAAAATAGAGTACGGCCTCGGCCACATCTTCGGCCGTGCCCCACCGGCCCAGTAAGGTTTTGCGAGCGGTTCGGGCGATTTGTTCTTTGTCGAAGTCGGGCGGTGGCAGCACCGGGCCGGGGGCGACGGCATTGACCCGCACGGCGGGGGCAAGCTCCAGCGTTAATTGTCGACTCATGGCCAGCAGCGCTGCTTTTCCAACAGTGTGGGCAATATAATTCGGCCAGGGTTCCCAAGCCGATAAATCGACAATATTTATAATGGCTCCTTCGCCTTTTTCCAGCATCATCGGCGCCACGGCATTGGCGCAGTAAAATGAGCCGTTGATCAAAACGCGGGTAACCCGATGCCAATCGTCCAGCTTATCGGTGGGAAAAGGTGTTTCCCGCCACAGCGAGGCGCTGTTGACCAAAATATCGATGCCGCCAAATTTGGCCCCGGCCGCTTCAACCATCTTTTCTACTTGCTGATGGTCAGCAACATTGGCTTGCAGGGCCAGCGCCTCTACGCCTAAAGCCCTCGCTTCGGCCACCGTTTTGTCTGCTTCACAGGCGGAGGTGTTGTAGTTGATAACCACGTTTGCCCCGGCCTGGGCCAGGGCCAGGGTAATTGCCTTTCCTACTCGATGAGCACCTCCTGTAATGAGCGCGGTTTTTCCATTTGGGTTCATTAAATCCTCAAATTTCTGCGGTTCAAAAAGAAAAAACTAATCGCGAATTCCTGTAGAGCCAATCTTGTTAATCCTGTCTATGGTGGCAAAATGTTCTTGTTTCCGATAGGGTCTATTACAATTGGCCGGGCTAATCAACCCCCACCCCGGCCCGCTTAAACAACTTCCCGCACGAAACGCGGGCCTCATGCAGCAGGGCATCTTCATCCACAAATAAAATTTCTTTGTTGCGCATCAAAATTTTACCGTTCACAATTACGGTGTCAATTTCACGGGCGTTGATGTTGTAAACCAGGGCCGAAGGCACCCGGTGAACCGGCATTGCGAAGGGTGTGTTCAGGTCTACCAGCACGACATCGGCTTTTTTGCCCACGTCCAGCGAGCCAATCTGCTCCGGCAGGCCGAATGACTCCGCGCCGCCCCGGCAGGCCATGTGCAGCACGTCTTCCGGCAGCAGTATCATCGCATCCAGAGTGTCAATTTTGTGCAGCAGGGCCGTGGTTTTGAGCACCTCCATCATATCCTGGCTGTTGTTACTGCCGGGGCCGTCGGTGCCCAGAGCCACGGTAATTCCTTTCTGGCGCATTTTCGGGATGCGGGCCACACCGGAGGCCAGGTACATATTGGCCACCGGGCAATGAACAACAATGGCGCTGTGTCTGGCAATCATCTCCAGCTCTTCATCGTTGAGCCAGACGCTGTGCACCAGTTGCACGCTGGAGTCCAGTACGCCCAGCGAGTCCATCCACTCAATGTGCCGTTTGCCCCGTTTTTCCAAATCAATCTCCACCTCGGCTTTGCTTTCGGCCACGTGAATGTGAGTGCCCATGCCCCACTCTTTGGCTAACTGAAAAGTGCGGCGCATGGTGTTGTCCGAACAGCCCCAGGGGATGAGCGGCCCAAATTGCAGCCGGAGCCGGTTGCTGTGTTTGCCGTGCCAGGCTTCGCGGAGGCGGGTCATTTCTTTTACAATTTGCGTTTCTGTTTCCATAAACGCTTCGTGGTAATCCATATCTACCCAGCCGCGGGCCATCATAAAACGGATGCCCGACTCTTCGGCAGCGCGGAAAACGCCGTCGTCGTTGCCCGGTTCTGTATGGATATAGTGATGGTCGTTAACCGACGTGCAACCGCTGCGGATGTTCTCGACCATCCCGACCATGGCGGCCAGATAGGCTTCTTCTTCAGTGAGCGCTTTGGCGACCGGCCAAATCGCTGTTTTGAGCCAATCGAGCAGAGGTTTGTCATCGGCCAGACCTCGAATAAAGGTCTGGAAAAGGTGGGTGTGCGCGTTAATCATGCCCGGCATTACGGCCATAAGGGAGGCGTTGATAATGGTGCCGGCCCGGCTGCGCAATTCTGGTGGGGCTTTGCCTTGTCCAACTGCGGCAATGCGGTCGGTCTCAATTAAAATATAACCGGGGTCGAATATTTCTTTATTGTCATTTACGGTTACGACAGCGCCGTTTTCTATCAGGGTGGTGCCCATTCTACTCTCCGGCTGCATCCTACATTAAACAACTCGATATTTTAGCGGCTTGCCTTTAATATGGTTGGTGATATTCGTATAATCTTCCAAACGTTGTTTGGCGGCAGCAGCGGTGCCTCCGGCGGCAATATGGGGAGTTAACAGCACATTGTAGCCGGCTTTTGCCAGCGCAATGAGCGAGTTATCGGCTTTGATGGGTTCCCATTCAAAGGTGTCCAGCGCGGCCCCGCCCAGTTTGCCGGATTCAATCGTTTCGGCCAGAGCGGGTTCATCAATGACGCTGCCGCTGCCACAGCTAACCAGGCAGGCCCCCTCTTTCATTTTTGCAAAATAAGCGGCGTTAATCATTAAATCTGTGTTGGGAAACCAGGGTAATAAATTGGCAACAAAATCGCTTTGAGCAAAGAGCGTGTCGATATCTACATAAGTTAATCCCAATTCGGTTTCCACGGCTTGCGGCAAGCGACGACGCTTGTTGTACCATACGGGGCATCCCCACCCCTGTAAGCGGCGGGCCAACTCTGCTCCAATTTCGCCGAAGCCCAATATACCCACGGTTTTTCGCCACAACCCTTCAACATTCCGGCGATTGGACCAGTTGTAAGCAAAGGTGTCCTCGTCGGTACGTTTGCTTTGGCCCCACCCGGGGCCGGCAGCCAGGGCAATATTCTCGGTTTGGCGCAGTTTCTTGCTGAGGGCTAACATTTGCAGCATTAAATGTTCGGCCACCCGAATGACGCTGCCCACCGGCCAGTAACAAACTGTGACGCCGGCGGCTCTGGCAGCCTCCGTGTCGATATCGTAGGTCAGGGAACCAAGGCGCAGAATCAGTTTTAAGGTGGGTGCGGCTTGAATCAGTCCGGCACCAACTACCCCTGCCCGCTCAGAGATAAAGTATTCGGCATCCGCAAGATGGGGCAGCAAGGTTTCTTTATCGGCCCGGCGCAGTATGGTGACATCCAGATTATCCGGAGCCGCATTCAAGGCGGCTTGCTGGTGCCGGTGCCCCCGTTCTGTGGTGAAGATTACTTTGTGCTGAGTCATAAATGGACTCCTTTGCGATGCGCCTTGATTGTAGGTTAACCTGTTAGTTTGACCCGAACAAACTAACAGGTTGTTCCACTCCTGATGCGAGCCACCGGTGTTAATTGACTGATTTGTGTTTCCAATTCGACTCGAATAGGTTCAAATTCGGCCAGCAATGCTTTTTCGGGCCAAATACGAAGGTTGCTGTCCAGGAGCAGCATTGCTGCCTGAGCGGCGCCGATCAGCAGCGTGATGCTCATTTCAAGATCGTCCTGAACCCGTTCAGTAACCCGGTGCCGAAAATCCTGCAAGATAACGGCGGCTTGCGCAGAGAGGCGGCTCACTTCAGCCGGCGCATTGCACAGGAGTTGCCGGCCGCTTAACTCATCGCCGGCGTTGCGCAGGGCCACAAATTTGGCAATGGCTGTGGCATCGCGGTTGCTCCAGTCTGCCAGCTTGTTTTTGATGCCGGCCACTTGCTCTGTCCGGCAAGCCGCACCCACCGGGCCGGGCCGGTCAGGACGCTGTTCCAGGGTGATTCGCATACATGCTTCGCCCAGAGCGGCGGCCTGGGCGGCAGACATGGCAATCACTGCTCCGGCCATGGCGTGATGCCGGCTGCTGACGTAATTAATAAATTGACGGTTGGTTTGAGTGGTTATTTCAGTTTGCATTGATTATCCCTTGACCGCCCCTTCAACCATGGCCTTGAAAAAGCTGCGGCGCGTGAATAAAAACAGGATGATGATTGGAGTGGCAATTAAAATGCACGCGGCAGCAATAACCTGCAGGTTGATGATGTTTTGACCGAGGAAATCATACAGGCCAAACATCGCGGTCTTGTGGTCATTGTTTAGAATCAGCAAGTAGCCGGCAATAAACTCATTCCAGACGCTAACAAAGGTGAGCAGAAATACCGCCACCATGCCCGGCATAGCCAGCGGCATAGTGATGCGCATCAGGGCGCCAACCGGGCTGCAGCCATCAATGAGGGCGGCTTCCTCCAGTTCACGGGGAATGGCATCGAAAAAGCCCTTGGCAATCCACACGCTGAGCGGCAGGTAAAATCCTATGTACACCACAACAATCAGGAGCCGGTCATCGTAAAACGGGATATTTGCCTTGCGCAGCGTAACCCCCATTTGGTACAGCGCCAGCAGGTTGGTGAGCAGCGGTATCCCCGTAATGGCCAGAATGGCCGTCATCAGCAAACGGTGCCCCCGAAATCGATAGCGTGAAAAGGCATAGCCGGACATTCCGGCCAAAATCATAACCAGCAGCGATGCTGCCACAGCATACAACAATGTGTTGGGGATATAAATGCGGAGCATATTGCCCGTTAGCGTAAAACCAAGCAACCCCGGCGATGGCTTGGGGGCTAACACCCGTTGGTATCCCTCAACGGCCCACCGGCATTTGCCCGGATTAAATGACTGGGTAGGCGTATCGCAGGGAAAGATTACGGGGGGTTTGCGGGTAATGTCCCGCTGGCGTTTAAAGGAAATCAACAAGGTGGTGGCAATGGGCAGCATGGCAAAAATTACCACCGCAATGAGTATGCCGCTAACCAGCCAATGTTCCCGGCTTTTGCGGGATGGAGCGGATATGTTTCTCATCTAAAATGCCTCATTGTTCATTATTTACGCGGGTCACGCGCAGCGTACCCGTAATCAGCAGCCAGTTGACCACGCCAATCATCAGGGCCAATGCGGCTGCCCGGCCAAATCGAAGCTGGTCCCAGCCAATTGAATAGAGCATGTAGCTGAGTACTTCTGTTGATGTGCCCGGCCCGCCGTTGGTCAGGCTAAAAACCATGCCAATGCCGTTCATGCCGCTAAGGGTAAGGCTAAAGAGCGCAACCACCATTGTGGGCAGCATCAGCGGAATCATAATATAACGAACAACTTGCCAGCCACGCGCGCCGTCAATTCGGCTGCTTTCGATGATTTCAGGGGGCACTGTTTGCATTGCAGCCAGCATGAGCAGGGTAACAAAGGGCAGCGCCCGCCAGGAAGAAGCCAGGATAAGAAATATCATGGCCGGCGCAGGCGGAAAGGGAAAATCCCCAACCCACGGTTGGGGCCGCACAGCCGTTAACACCGATAATCCATCCGGAGGAAAAAATGCAGGGTTTTGCAGGATACCGGAGAGCAATCCGTAATCCGGCACAACCAGCAGCCGAAAAACCATCCCCGCCAACAGGTCGGCAATGGTCCACGGAATAAAGATCAACGTAATATAAAGCCCGGAAAAACGGACATTGCGGTTAAGCAGAAGCGCGATAAAAAACCCAAGAATCATTGTCAGGCCGGCATAACCAATCAAAAAGACAACAGTGTGGCCAATGCTTTCACTAAACCGGCTGATGCCAAAAAGGCGTTCAAAATTTTCCAGGCCAACATAGGTCCAACCGGTTGGTTCTCTCTGTTGCAGGCTTAGCCAGACCGTATACAAGGCGGGATAGACTTGAACAATAAGCAGGACGATAATCGTAGGCAAGATCAACCAAAAGGGCAACGAATTACGCGACCAACCTTTGCGCGCCCGGCCGAGCCATGTTTTTTGCATAGATGTAATCCTTTTAAGAATCACGGGAGTGCATATACGCTGTTTATGCCGCAAATTTGCGTGGTGCAAAAATTTTCTTAATACAGAGGACGCAAAGCAGGCACGGGGTTCTCAAAGTTGTTCTTTGTGAGTTCTCTGTGTATCTTTGCGGTTAAAATTTTGGGGTCTTTGGTGTTTCCGTGGTGTAGCGGCAGGTCTTGTGCCTGCCCTGAGCAACCACAAGGGTGCGCCACTACATTTTGGGGTACGCCCAGCACACGGCAATTCCTAAAGAGCCAAATTTTGGTTGCGGCTTTGCTGCGTTACAATTTACAAAAAAAGAGTGAAATGACAAACCTATACTGAAAACAGAATGAGAACGGAACTTTGAGATGTCATTCCCGCACGC